>NZ_JBLRWX010000095.1:0-12437 GCF_047921035.1 Natronococcus sp. | reverse complement strand
CTACCTTACGCTCACCTCCAACAAGGCTTCCAAGAAGGCGTGGGGCGATGTGCTCTCCGCCGGACGCGTACAGACGCCCACCCTCAAGCTGATCGTCGACCGCGAGCGCGAGCGTGAAAAACGGCTCAAGCACGAACAGGCCGACGAACCGCGAGACCACGGCCCCGGTATCGATCCCGAACAGCGCCCAGCGGCCGACGAACGGCGCGAACGCGACGATCGCGAGAGGGTAGACGACGGCGTTCAACAGCGGCCCGCCGGAGCCGCGAACGAACGCGAACCCGAAGAACGTCCAGACGAGGATCGAGCCGGCCATCCCGCCCACGCGCTGTGCGGTAATGTGCGTCTCGACGGCAAGGATCGAGACGTCGCCGTAACCGACGACGACTGCGCCGAAGTAGCCGATCCAGAAGACGCCGAGAGCGGCGACAACGGTCGCCGCGTGCTCGAGCGGGTGCTGGTCGGCGAAGCCGTCGAGTGCGGGCGGACGCTCCATTGCTCGAGCGAGGCAGCGCCTGACGGTTCAGCGTTACGATCGGGTTTCGAAAACGGTGGCTCGAAACTGCCGGGCGACCGAGTGAACGTTCAGTCGTCGGCGGGAACGGTTCGCTGGCTCCGATCGCTGGCCATCGCGAGGACGTCGTCGAAGAAGTCGAGGGTGTCCTCGGGACCGGGGTTGGCCTCGGGGTGGTACTGACGGGTGAGGATGTCGTGTTCGATCCCGTCGAGCCCCTCGGGCGTGTCGTCGTTGACGTTGATCTGGGTGACCTCGAGGTGCTCACCCGGCTCCGCGACGGCGTAGCCGTGGTTCTGGGTCGTCATGACCACGCGGCCCGAGTCGAGGTCGAGCACGGGCTGGTTGACGCCGCGGTGGCCGAAGGTCATCTTCTCGGTGCTCCCGCCGAGCGCCTCGGCGACGATCTGCTGGCCGAGACAGATGCCGGCGATCGGCGCCTCGCCGACGGACTCCTCGACGAGTTCGATCGTCTCCTCGAAGTTGACCGGATCGCCCGGGCCGTTCGAGATAAACAGGACGTCGGGGTCGACGGCCTCGACGTCCTCGACGCCGGCGTCGTAGGGCAGGACGTGGACTTCGGCGTCGCGCTCGACCAGCGAACTGACGATCGAGCCCTTCGCGCCGCAGTCGATCAGGGCGACGGTTTCGCCGTCGTTGTCGGCCCCGTGGACTTCGGGCTCGTCGACGCTGACCTGGGCGCCGATCTCGGTGTGATCGCTCATCTCCTTGCAGGCCTCGAGTTCGGCCAGGGCGTCTTCCTCGGTGACGTCCTCGCCGACGGCGATGCCACACTTCATGGCGCCCTCGTCGCGGATGTCGGTGACGACCTCGCGGGTGTCGAGGTGGTCCATCGCGGGAACGCCCTCGCTCTCGAGCCAGTCGACGACGTCGTCGGTGAGTTCCCGGGAGAGGACGGCCCGCGGGTGAACACGGTCGTCCTCGAAGCGTTCCTCGCGAACGCCGTAGTTCCCGATCAGCGGGTACGAGAAGGTCAGGATCTGTTCCTCGTAGGACGGATCGGTCAGGCTCTCCTCGTAGCCGGTGTAGGCCGTCGTGAAAACCAGTTCGCCACGAGCCGTCCCCGGAGCGCGACCACGTCCCTCGATCACGTGGCCGCCTTCCAGCGCAACGTAGGCAGCTGTCATTACGAACTACGTATTTGATCGCCGGTCATAAGTGTTGCCTTCGAAGCTGAGTTACGAAATTCGTAATCGGTAAGTGCGGGTCGGTCCTATCCACGCATCTCCATGGACGAGCTCGATCGACGGATCCTCGATACGCTTCGGCGAGACGCCCGCACGCCGTACACGGAGATCGCCGACGAGGTGGGGACGAGCGAGGGAACGGTCCGGAACCGGGTCGAACGCATGATGGACGACGGGGTTATCGAGCGCTTTACGATCTCGACGCACACGGGTAACGTCAAGGCGATGATCGAGGTCAGCGTCGCCGTCGACGTCGACACCAAGGCCGTCTCGGAACGGATGGCCGAGTGGGAGGAGGTCGACTTCGTCTGGATGGTCTCGGGCGAACAGGACATCGTTCTGGTCGTCGACGCGGCCGACACCCGCGGCGTCAACGACCTCATCACCCAGGCTCGCGACCAGGAGGAAGTCGTGAGCACGCAGACGCGGCTGATTCTGGACGAACAGCTCGGTTGATCGGTCAGGTGTCGGTCGCGTCGGGCGGCGATCCGAGTCCCGGCGACGGCTCCGCGAGCAACCCGTCCGGGTGTTTCCGGCTGTGGATCTCCCGGTAGAGCCGGCGCAGCCCGCGATCGAACTGACCGGTCGCGACTCGAGGTTCGACCCGGCCGTCCCGGATCGCCTCGACGACCGCCTCGGGCGTGAGTTCGGGGGCGTCGATCCGCGTGTACGCCCGCCCCGCCTCGAAGGGGTAGTGGGCGTCGCTGCCCCCGACCAGCGGAAGGTCGTGGCGTTCGGCCAGCCGCTGGACCAGCCGCTCGGTTCGGGGGTGTTTACCGTTGATCTCGATCGCGTCGAACGGCAACTCGTCGAGTTCCCTGATCGTGCTGTCGCGGTAGGGGTGGGCGACGATCGCCGCACAGCCCCGGTCGTGGGCCAGTTCGACGACCTCCGCGGGCGTGTACTCGCCCGGAACCGTCTCGCGGGGCGGATCGGGGCCGATCACGAGGACGTGTCCGCGCGTCGTCGAGACCTCGATTCCGGGGATCGCCGTCACGTGCGAGGAGGTAAACGGCGTGTAGTAGTCGTGGTTCGTCGTCGCGACGCCGTCGAGCCCGCGTACGTCGATCGCGCGCGCGAGCAGCCGAAACCCGTACGGGTCGAATCGATCGCCCAGCGCCCGGTACCCGTGGAAGAATCGCGTGTGAGCATGCAGGTCGACGGCGAACATATCTAGGCGAACGTGAACTGGCCGTTTTGTTCTTCTGACTCGTACCGGGCGTATGGAGCGAGACGCCGACGGAGTCGGGGGGTCGAACGGAGACGTCGCGCGGGAGAACCGAACCGACGCCGATCACGTCGTCATCTGCAACCCGGTGAGCGGGACCGAGGACCACCTCGAGCGGGTGCGGACGCTCGCACGCGAACGCGGGTTCTCGGTTCGGATCACCGAGGGCGAGGGTGACGGCGTTCGCTTCGCTCGGGAGGCAGGGACCGACGGCGCCGAGCTCGTCGTCGCCTCGGGCGGCGACGGAACGATCAACGAGGTCGTCAACGGACTCGTCGAGGCCGAGGCCCTCGAGCGAACGACCCTCGCGGTCGTCCCGACCGGAACGGGAAACAACTTCGCGGCGAACCTCGGAATCGACGGTATCGAGGGCGCCTTCGACGCGATCGACACGGGTCGTCGCCGCCGGATCGATCTCGGCACCGCGAACGATCGGGCGTTCGTCAACTCCTGTGTCGGCGGAATCACCGCCGAAGCGAGCGGTGCGACGACCCCCGACGAGAAGCGCCGGCTCGGCGTTCTCGCCTACGTCGGGCGCGCCCTCGAGACGATCTCGTCGTTCGAGTCCCTGCCGATCCGGGCGACGATCGAGAACGGGCCCGACGGCAGCGACGCGAGCCCACGGGAGACGTGGACCGGGGAGGCGATGCTCGTGCTCGTCGGGAACTGCCGGCGGTTCGGCGGCACCAGACGCGCCCAGGCGAACGTCGAGGACGGCCTGTTCGAGGTGACGATCGTCGAGGATGCCCCGACGACCGACCTGGTCGGCGAGGCCGCGCTCGCGGGACTGTTCGAGCGCGGCGATCGACACATCGTTCGCCACCGCGTTCCCTCGCTCACCCTCGAGAGCCTGCGGTCGGAGCCGATCGAGTACAGCCTCGACGGCGAGATGCTCGCCGCGGAGACGCTCGACCTCGAGACGGCGGCGAACGCGCTCGAGGTCGTCGTCGGAGACGGGTACCGGCCGGATCCGGACGCGACCGGGGGCCGGTCCGGTTGACAGCCGGAGTCGGGAGTAGCGAGACGATACTGGTTTCAAGACCCTTTGCAATTGTGTGGGTATGAGTACGCCAGCGGACGAGGACCCCCACAAAAACGCACGGCAGGACGTCATCGCCGTCGACGAAGACGACACCGAACTCGAGCTCGTCAACCGCCTCGAGGCCCACACCGGCGACGGGATCCGTCACCGGGCGTTCACCTCGCTCGTCTTCGACGAGGACGACAACGTCCTTCTCGCCCAGCGTGCACCCGGCAAGCGCCTCTGGGGAACCTACTGGGACGGCACCGTCGCCTCCCACCCCGTCCAGGGACAGAGCCAGGAGGAGGCGACCCGAAAGCGACTCGAGGAGGAACTCGGCGTCACGCCCGACCAGTACGACGACCTGCGGGTGACCGACCGCTTCGAGTACAAGCGCTACTTCGAGAACGCGGGCGTCGAACACGAGGTCTGTGCCGTCCTGAAGCTGACGCTGACCGACCGCACGCTCGAGCCCGACGAGGAGGAGGTCGGCGGTCTCATGTGGGTCCCCTACGAGCGCCTGCACGAAAACCCCGAGTGGTACCGCCAGCTCCGCCTCTGTCCGTGGTTCGAGATCGCGATGCGACGGGACGTTCGATCCGAGTGAGGACGGTTTCGTTCCTCGAAACGGCTTACGGACGGACAAAACGGGTTCCGGCGACCGAACTCGGGCTAGGATCGGGATAGTCGCCCGGAACGGTCGGCCGAACGCGGACTCTCGTCCGCGGCTCCGACGTTCCCCGTCGTCTCTCTCTGCAAAAACGGAGCCGAGCGTTCAGCGACAGTTCGTGCCGAAGTTCTGGGTCACGTACAGCCGCCCGTCCGACGCGACTGCGGCCCCGATCCCCTCCGCGGTCCACGACTCCGAGAGGATGTTCCGCCGGTGCCCGCTGCTTCCCATCCACTGGTCGACGCTTCGCCGTGCGGCCGCCGTCGGCGACTCGTCGCTCGCGTAGTTGTACAGGACGTTCTCGGCCCAGCCCCAGCAGTCGATGCCGAACCGCTCGTAACGGTCGGTCATCGTCTCTCCCTCCGGGGACGTGTGCGAGAGGTAGTTCCGGTCGGCCATATCCCGACTGTGGGACGAGGCGACCGCCGCGAGATCGTCACGGTAGGCGAGCGGTTCGAGCCCGCGATCCGTTCGGATCTCGTTGACGCGGTCGTGGATCGCCGCCTCGACGGCCGTCTCGAAGTCGTCGTCCTGTGCCGCTACCTGGTTCGTTCCGGCGGCGAGCGCGGAGCCACCGAGGACGGTCACTGCTGCGTTGCGCACGAACGATCGCCGCGAGTTGCGTGCCATCGTTTCCGGCTGTTTCCTACTGAACCTTTACTATAGTCGGGCTAACCTCAACCAGTCAATCGGACTGTTCGATTCTGTCACTGCAGCGAAGGAAACGGCACGGGAACGGGGTCGGCTGGCGACGAGGTGAGGGGCGACTCGAGCGATCAGGGCCGGGTCGTCGCCCACACCGCCGTCACCGCAAGCAGGACGGCGGGGATCAGCGGCAGGACGATCAGGGCGAACAGGTGGTCCGTCGCCGGGGGCCACAGCAGGATGATCCCCGGCGCGACGATGAAGGCGAAGACGATGACGGCCACGAGCGTCCAGCCGCGCCAGTCGAACTCCCGGTCGGCGGTCTCGGGGTGGGCGGGGTCGTCGACCCAGTCGGTAGTCTCGCCGCCGTCGTCTGCCGCCTCGCGGGGCTGGCCCTCCTCGTCGAACGTCGAGGGGTCGTGGACGTAGCCGCCGTCGTCGCTCGAGGTCACGTCCGGAAGTTACGAGGCGACCGTCAAAGCAGTCACGGTTCCACGCTCGAACCGACGCTCGAGCGCCTACAGCTCGCTGTCGGGGCGGACGACGACCTTCCCGAAGCCCTCGCGGGATTCGATGATCTCGTGGGCGCGGGCGGTCTCGCTCATCGGGAGCACCTCGCGGACCGCGGGCTCGAAGGTGCCGTCCCAGACCAGTTCCATCACGTCGTCGACCTGGCCGGGCGTGCCCATCGTCGACCCGATGATCTGGAGCTGGTTCCAGAAGATGCGGGGAATGTCCGTCTCTGGGTTCCCGCCCGCGGTCCCCCCGCAGGTGACCAGCCGGCCGTTCTTCGCGAGGCTCTTGATCGAGTCCCGCCAGGTGCCGGCACCGATGTAGTCGACGACGACGTCGACCCCCCGGTTGCCGGTCTCGCTGCGGACCCACTCCGCGAAGTTCTGCTGTTCGTAGTTGACGACGTGATCGGCCCCGAGTTCGCGGGCGTGCTGAAGCTTCTCCTCCGTGCTCCCGGTGGCGTACACCTCCGCGCCCGCGTAGTCGGCGATCTGGACCGCCGCGTGGCCGACCCCGCCGCTTGCTCCCAACACGAGGACCTTCTCGCCGGCCTCGATGTCGGCCCGATCGATCAGCAGCCGCCAGGCGGTCTGAAAGACGAGCGACGTAGAGCCCGCCGTAACCCAGTCGACGCCCTCGGGGACCGGGATGAGGTTGTCCTCGGGAACGGCGGCGTACTCGGAGTGGACGCCCGTGACGTGTTCGCCGATCAGGTGGAAGTTGACACACAGCGTCGGATCGCCGCTGCGACAGAACTCGCAGTCCCCGCAGTGGACGCCCGCGGTGACCGCGACGCGGTCGCCCGGCGCGAACCGGGTGACGTCCTCGCCGACGTCCTCGACGACTCCCGCCGCGTCGCTGCCCGGCACGTGGGGCATCTCGAGATCCAGCGTCGGCAGCCCGCGGCGCACCCAGACGTCGAGGTGGTTCAGCGCGCCCGCCTTCACGTCGACCAGCACCTCGTCGCGGCCGACCTCCGGGTCCGGGTACTCGCCGTACTCGATAACGTCCGTCTCGCCGTGTTCGGTGACTTTGACCGCTTGCATACACGCGTTCCGACGGAAACGACCGGTATAACAGTTGGGCCGACTTCGCTGCGGTCCGCGATTCCTTTACCGCTCGCCCGCACAGTGGACGGTATGGAGACGACGGAGCCCGACGACGAGTCCGGGGAGGAGCTGCCCAGGGTCGGCGTCGTTACGATCGCGACGAACCGCTCGCTCAGCACCGACGCAGCCGGCGAGACGATCGGGGCGATCCTCGAGGAGAACGGCTACGAGGTCCCGATGCGCGAACACGTCGGCGCCGACCACGACAAGGTCCAGTCGATCGTCTCGCGGATGGTCGACCGCGACGACGTCGAACTGGTCCTCACGAGCGGGGCGACCAGCATCGAACCCGACGACGTCACGCTCGAGGCGGTTCGACCGCTACTGGATAAGGAGCTGACGACGTTCAACGACCTGTTCTCGACGCTCGCCTACGACGCCTTTGGCTCCCACGTCGTCGCGGCGCGGACGCTCGCGGGCGTCTCCGGCGACGTTCCGGTGTTCTGCCTCCCCGGCAACCGCGACGCCGTCCGGCTCGGCCTCGAGGAGCTGATCCTTCCGGAGGCGACTCACCTCGTCGCCCTCGCGAACGAGGAGCGGACGGTTACCGATCCCGGGATCCAGAAGGAACTCGATGAGGAGTAGCATGCCCGAAGACAAGCAGACGATCCGCGAGCGGGTTTGGAACGACCTGGAGGAGAGCGGTGTCGCCCGCTTCCCGTTTCCTCCCCACGGCCGGATTCCGAACTTCGCGGGCGCCGACGAGGCCGCCGACCGCCTCGCCGACCAGCCCGAGTGGGAGGCGGCGACGGCGATCAAGGCCAACCCCGACGCGCCCCAGCTTCCGGTCCGTCGCCGCGCGCTCCGGGATGGAAAGACCGTCTACATGGCCGTCCCGCGCCTGCGCGACGAACGGTGTTTCCTGAAGCTCGATCCCGACGTCCTCGAGGACTACGACGCGGCGACGACGGTCTCGGGATCGTCCGAGCACGGCGAACAGGTCGGGCCGGAGGCCGTCCCGGAGATCGATCTGATCGTCTCCGGGAGCGTCGCCGTCACGGACTCGGGCGATCGGATCGGAAAAGGCGAGGGGTACAGCGACCTCGAGTACGCCGTCCTCCGGGAACTCGACCTCGTCGACGAGTCGACGACCGTCGCGACGACGGTCCACGAGCACCAGTTGATCGACGACTATGTCGACACCGGCGAGCACGACGTCTCGATGGACCTGGTCGTGACGCCCGAGGCGGTTCGTCGGCCCGATAGCGACGGGCAGCCGGCCGGTATCGACTGGGAGCTGCTCCCGGCGGAGCGCCTCGAGGAGATTCCGGTACTGAAACGGCTCCGGGAGCGGTAGCTCGGAGACGTGCTGAAAGCCATACTGGGACACGACCCCGTGTCCCGAGACAGCGACGGTGACGCGGGCCGGTGCAGGGAACCCGCGTCACCCATCAAGCGGATAACGGTATGGCAATGTGGGGGAAGGGTGCTGTGGTGGGGTTGCTGGAAGTCACGGGTTGGCAGATCGGTGCCACTTGGTGGGGTCTGCCCGTCGACCTCCATCGATCCGTACGAGCGGGTACTACTTGAACGGAGGAGTCGGTATAGCTGTCTTACGTCGAATTCCCGCAGGCTTAACTCGAGTTTATCCGTTCGAATTAGCTCAATAGAACGTTCACGCCGGCTGCAAACGGGTAAGTTGTCGTTTCTGAACCGAATATCGATACGAACCGTCAGCCGACCAGCTCCTCGGCGACCAGGGTCGCGCTCATCAGCTGCGGGTCGATCGCGAGGTCGAGCTGGCCACGGACGAACTCCGGAACCGTGCGCTCGCCGTAGGCGACCGTCCGGATGTCGTCGTTGAGGTCGCAGACGATCGGGATCGTCGTCGCCTGATCGATATCGGTCAGCACGTACAGGTCCGCCTCGAGGACGCCCGCCTCCTCGAGGGTCGGTCGCGAGAGGACGCCGCCGACCCGGGCGACGTCGACGCCCTCGGCCTCGAGGGCGTCGCCGATGCCGTCCTCGTCGGGGCCGGCGACGATGGCTCGCAGACTCATTCGTACTCGATGGTCGCGGGCGGTTTGTGGGTGACGTCGTAGACGACCCGCGCGACGTTGTCGTTCTCGCCGGTGATCCGCGACTGGATGCGCTGGAGCGTCTCCCAGTCGATCTCCTGGGCGCGGGCGGTCATCCCGTCGCGGGATTCGACCGACCGAACCGAGACGATCCAGCCGTGGACGCGGTTGTCGCCCTTGACGCCCGTCGCCTTGCCGACCACGGCAGCCAGCGCCTGCCAGGGCTCGTACTCCTCGAGTTCTTCCTCGACGACGTGGCAGGCGTCGCGAGCGACCTCGAGTTTCTCCTCGGTGACCTCGCCGATGACGCGGATGGCGAGACCGGGACCGGGGAACGGCATCCGTTCGGCGACGAGTTCGTCGAGTCCCAGGTGGCGTGCGACCTCCCGGACCTCGTCCTTGTACAGATCGCGAACGGGTTCGACGATGCCGTCGAAGTCGACCACGTCGGGGAGCCCGCCGACGTTGTGATGGGACTTGATCCCGCCCTCGCTCTCGATGCGGTCGGGGTAGATCGTCCCCTGGACGAGGTAGTCGGCGTCCGCGTCCGTGGCCTCGCGCTCGAACTCGCGGATGAACTGCTCGCCGATAACCGCGCGCTTCTCCTCGGGGTCGGTGACGCCCTCGAGGGCCTCGAGGAATCGATCCTTCGCGTCGACGATCCGCAGCGACTCCATGTAGTCGAACGTCTCGCGGATCTGAGCGGTCTCGCCCTTCCGCATCAGCCCGGTGTCGACGTAGACGGGGGTGAGCTGGTCGCCGACCGCCTCGTAGGCCAGCGCGGCCGCGACGGAGGAGTCGACGCCGCCCGAGAGGGCGATGACCGCGTTCGCGTCGCCGACTTCGTTCTCGATCTCTTCGACTGCTTCCGGGACGAACGTCTGTGTGTCGACCATCAGTGGGTTACCTCGGTTTCCGCGGTTTCGTTGCGCTCGAGCGCGGTCTCGACCAGCCCCAGGAACGGCGGGCTCGGTTGGCCGGGCCGGGAGGTGTACTCGGGGTGGAACTGCGTGCCCAGGAAGTAGGGGTGGTCCTCGAGCTCGAGGATCTCCATGCGGTTGCCCGCCGTGCCCGAGAACTGCAGGGGTTCGTCCTCGAACCGATCGAAGTACTCGGGGTTGACCTCGTAGCGGTGGCGGTGGCGCTCCGAACACGACGTGTCGTCGTACAGCTCGTAGGCGAGCGTCTCGGGTTCGATCACCGTCGTGTGTTTCCCGAGCCGCATCGTCCCGCCCATGTCCTCGACCTCGTACTGCTCGGGCAGGATGTCGATGACGGGGTGGGGCGTCTCCTCGTTCATCTCCGCGGAGTGGGCGTCCTCGAGCCCCAGCACGTTCCGGGCGTACTCGACGACGGCCAT
Source organism: Natronococcus sp. (assembly GCF_047921035.1). Lineage (NCBI taxonomy): Archaea > Methanobacteriati > Methanobacteriota > Halobacteria > Halobacteriales > Natrialbaceae > Natronococcus > Natronococcus sp. The sequence continues at coordinate 2,151 of NZ_JBLRWX010000095.1, read as the reverse complement.
CTGGAAGCCGAGACAGAGCCCCAGGAACGGAACGTCGTTCTCGCGGGCGTAGCGGACCGCCTCGATCTTCCCCTCGGAGCCGCGCATCCCGAACCCGCCGGGGACGATGATCCCGTCGACGTCGGCGAGCTGGCCGTCGTGGCCGTCGGCGATCTCTCCGGCCGCGACCCAGTGGACGTCGACATCGGCGCCCAGTTCGAAGCCGGCGTGTTTCAGCGACTCGTGGATCGACATGTACGCGTCCTCGAGGTCGTACTTGCCGACCAGCGCGACGTCGACCGTCTCCGTTTTCTCGGTCGTGACGATCTCCCGCCACTCGTTGGCCCGCTGGCCCTCCGGCAGCGCCTCGCTCGCGAGCCCGAAGTGCTCGAGGACGTACTGATCCAACCCTTCGTCCTCGACCATCAGCGGCACCTGGTAGACGTCCTCGACGTCGGGGTTCGAGAACACCGCCTCGGTCGGGATGTCACAGAACAGCGCGATCTTCTCCTTCGTTTTCGGCTCGAGGCGGTCCTCGCAGCGCCCGACGATGACGTCGGGCTGGAGACCGATCGAGCGAACTTCCTTGACCGAGTGCTGGGTCGGCTTGGTCTTCTGCTCGCCGTTTTTCGAGTACGGAACGAGGGTGACGTGGGTAAAGAGGATATCCTCCTCGTCTTCCTCGTGGGCGAACTGCCGTAAGGCCTCGAGGTAGGGCATCCCCTCGATGTCGCCGACCGTGCCGCCGACCTCGACGATGCAGACGTCGGTTCCCTCCGCCGCTTCGCGGATCCGGCGCTTGATGTCGTCGGTGATATGGGGGATGATCTGGACCGTCTTCCCCAGGTAGTCGCCGGCCCGTTCCTTCTCGATGACGTGCTGGTACGTTTTCCCGGTGGTGATGTTGTGGTCGGAGGTCATGTCGACGTCGAGGAACCGTTCGTAGTTCCCCAGGTCGAGGTCGACCTCGCCACCGTCCTCCAGGACGTACACCTCGCCGTGCTGGTAGGGGTTCATCGTCCCGGCGTCGACGTTCAGGTAGGGGTCGACCTTGACCGCCGTGACGTCGAACCCGGCGTTTTTCAGGAGGCGGCCGGTGCTGGCGGCCGTGATCCCCTTCCCGAGCCCCGACATAACCCCGCCGGTGACGAAAATGAACTTGTTCCCCAGCGAGGGATCATAATGAGTGTCCGATTCCGTCGGCATACCGAGTGTCCGCGCGAGCGGTTGAAAACCATTTCGGGAGCGGCTTGCGTCCGGTAACGGCTGTCAGTGCGGGCGGTGACAGGTTCGACGCCGACCCCCGGTCGCAGACGCGGAATCGCTACGACTCGCCGGGGTCCTCGTCCTGTACCTCCACGATCCGGGACTGTTCGACGTACTCGATCTCCCCGCCCAGTCGAAGCTGGATCGTCCGCCCGGGCAGGTCCGGATCGTCGTCGTCGGTCGGCTCCTCCGGGACGGAGACGGCCGTCACGCCGCCCACCGAGACGTCCCGGCGCTGGATCGGATCGTCCTCGTACTCGATCGTCTCCCAGGTCTCGAGGTCGAAGTCGTCGATGTTCTCGCCGAAGTACTCCTCGGGGTCCTTGTCGACCGTGTCCTCGGTCTGTGACTCGCCGGTCGTCCGGTTGTCGTCGAACTGGACCTCCTCGTGTTTGTACTGTTTGAGATGAACCAGCATGCCCCGACACACCACAAACACGTAGTTAACGGTTGGAGTGGAAGGAGCAACCCGTTAATCAGTGCTGCCGTTCCGCCGACGAATCGGTTCGGATCGACAGCGGTCGATCCTGCGGCGATCGGTAGCTCGAAAGGCCCCTCGAGCGTCTTTCCGGACATGGGCTCCCAGTCCGACCTCCGCGTCATCGTCGGCGACCGCGAACTGACCGCGACCTGGACCGACGGCGCGCTCGAGACCCGTGCCGCACTCGAGGACGCCCTCCCCGTCTCCGGCGACGCGATCCGCTGGGGCGACGAACTGTACATCTCGGCGTCGCTCGAGGCGCCCCTCGAGGACGGCCGGGAGGTCGTCCCCGAGGGGGCGATCGCCTACTGGCCCGCGGGCGAGAAACTGTGTCTGTTCTGGGGGCCGACGCCCGCCAGCGTCGACGACGAACCCCGCGCTGCCGCCCCCGTCACTGTCGTCGCGCGCGTCGACGAGACGGAACC
>NZ_JBLRWX010000094.1:0-13142 GCF_047921035.1 Natronococcus sp. | reverse complement strand
CGGGCTCAAGGGTTCGGACGCGCTGGCCTTCCGGCTCGCGCAGGTTTCGGCGAAGTTCGGCGCGCTCAAGCGCTGGCAGGGCTCCGGTCGGATGTCGAACGAGCGACTCCTGAAGGCCCTCGAGGACACCCCGATGTACGACGAGTCGATCCGCGAGCTGTTCCACGAGGATCTGGACGTCGAACACGCGGGACGGGTCCTCGAGCGCCTTCAGTCGGGCGAACTCGACCTCGTGACCCACCGCGGTCGAACGCCCGTCGGCCTCGGCGGTCGATCGTCGGGAAAGGAGCTGCTGGCGCCCGAGAACGCCGACGCGAGCGTGATCGAGACGGTCAAGGAGCGGATTCGGGACGACCGAGTCATCCTGCTGTGTACGCACTGCCACGAGTGGAAGGTCAAGACGAAAGTCCGTCGCGTCGCCGACCAGCCCGAGTGTCCCGAGTGCGGCTCGACCCGGATCGCGTCGCTGAACCCGTGGGCCGACGAGGTCGTGCAGGCGGTTCGGGCCGAGGAAAAGGACGAGGAACAGGAGGAGATGACCGAACGGGCCTTCCACAGCGCGAGTCTGGTCCAGAGCCACGGCAAGCAGGCTGTGATCGCGATGGCCGCCCGCGGCGTCGGCCCGCACAACGCGGCTCGAATCATCAGCAAACTCCGGGAGAACGAGGCCGACTTCTACCGCGATATCCTCTCGAAGGAGCGAGAGTACGCCCGCACCCAGTCGTTCTGGGATTGAACGATCGAGGCCCGAACTCGCAGAGCGGGTCGTCCGTTTCCGGCAACGGCCTTATCCGCAAACCTACATGATTTTCCGTCTATGGATTCGAGGTCTCCCGACGAACCCGCCGAGGCTGCGACGCCGCCGACGCGGCCGGCCGGCGCCCGCCTCTCGTTGCTCGGGGCCGCGGACGTTCCGTCGGCGCGGCGATCGGGCCGATGGCCGACTCCTGGGGCGTCCTCGCGGCCTACGACGACCGGCCTCGCGAGTTCGACGATCACGATGTCGACTTCTTCGACAGCGTCGCGACGATCCTGGCGACCGCCCTCGAGCGCCGGCGCTACGAGCGTCGGCTCAACGAGACGGTGCGGGAGCTCGAGGCCTCTAACGAGCGCTTAGAGCAGTTCGCCTACGCGGCCTCCCACGACCTCCAGGAGCCGTTGCGGATGATCTCGAGCTACCTCGGACTGATCGAGAGCCGCTACGCGGACGACCTCGACGCCGACGGCGAGGAGTTCATCGAGTACGCCGTCGACGGCGCCGAGCGCATGCGCGAGATGATCGACGGCCTGCTCGCGTACTCGCGGATCGACTCGCAGGGCGATCCGTTCGAACCCGTCTCCCTCGAGGGCGTCCTCGAGGACGTGCTGGCGGACTTGCAGGTGCTGATCGAGCGACACGGCGCCGAGATCACGGCCGAGCCGCTGCCGACTGTGCAGGGCGACGCCAGCCAGCTCCGACAGCTACTCCAGAACCTCCTGTCGAACGCGATCGAGTACAGCGGGGACGAGCCACCCCGCGTCCACATCGGCGTCGAGCGCGAGCGCGGGGAGTGGCGCGTCTCCGTTCGCGACGAGGGGATCGGACTCGACCCCGAGGAAGCGGATCGGATCTTTCAGGTGTTCCAGCGACTCCACACCCACGACGAGTACGAGGGGACGGGAATCGGGCTCGCGATCTGTCGCCGGATCGTCGAGCGCCACGGCGGACGAATCCGCGTCGACTCCGAACCGGGCGAGGGCGCGACGTTTACCTTCACGCTTCCCGCGACCGAATCCTGATACGGATTGCTGTACCGAGGTACCGGCGCAACCGCCGCCCCGGTCGCGGTTGCGCCGGACCTGACGGACAGTAAACCGTATGACCCGTCCGTAACGACCATACGACTCGCTCGCATGGCTCGAGGTATGAACGTCGCTCCGGGGGCCTGGAAGTACGCGCTCCCTCCCTTGCTCGCCGCACCGTTCGCGTTGCTGTTCAGCGTCGCGGCCAGCGTCGCAGCCCTCCTCGTCGGGGTCGCGACGCTCGCCTTCTTCCGCGATCCGGACCGGAACCCGCCGCCGACGGGGGTCGTCGCCCCCGCCGACGGAACCGTCTCGGTGCTCCGGGAGGAGGACGGCCGCGTCCGCCTGGGGATCTTCATGAACGTCTGGCACGTCCACGTCGTCCGCGCGCCCTTCGAGGGCCGGGTGACCGACGTCGAGCACGTCTCCGGCGCACACCGGCCGGCGTTCTCGAAGGAGTCCGAACGCAACGAGCGGGTCCACGTCGAGTTCGAGACCGACTCGCCGCACCTCCCCGACCTCGAGGTCGCCGACGGCGATCGCGACTCGAGCGCCGACCGGAACGCGGCCGCCTCGACGGTCACGTTCATCGCCGGCGCGTTCGCCCGCCGGATCTTTCCCTACGTCGAACCCGACGACGACCTCGAGCGCGGACAGCGTCTGGGCCACATCGCCTTCGGCAGCCGCGTCGACCTCGTCTTTCCGCCGACCGTCGACCGCGAGGACATTACCGTCGGTCCGGGCGACTCGACGACCGCCGGCGAGACCGTCGTCGTCGAACCGGCCGAGGACGCGCTGCTCGAGACGGGACTCGAGGAATCGTCCGATAACGAGTTCGACGACGCCGCAGCCGGCGCCTCGTAACGACGGGTCGTTTTGCGAGTCTAGCTCGACGGGTTCGTCTCCTCGCGCGCCTCCTCGAGGTGGCGACGCTCGATCAGGACCTCGTCGGCCCGTTCGTTTGCCTCCTCGGGGTCGTAGGCGCTCGCGACCTCGCGGATCGCCTTCATCGACGCCGTCCGAACCAGCGCCTCGAGGTCGGCGCCGGTGTAGCCCTCGAGTTCGGCCGCCAGCTCCGCGAGGTCGACGTCGTCGGCGAGGGGTTTGTCGCCGGCGTGAACCTCGAGGATCTTCTCGCGGGCCTCGAGATCGGGTTCGCCGACGAGGACGTGCGTGTCGAGCCGGCCCGGTCGGAGCAGGGCGGGGTCGATCTGGTCCTTGCGGTTGGTCGCGGCCAGCACGACGAGGTTCGGGTTCTCGCGCATCCCGTCGAGTTCCGTGAGCAGCTGGGAGACGACCCGTTCCGTGACCTCGTTCTGTCCCGCACCTCGAGCCGCGGTGATGGCGTCGATCTCGTCGAAGAAGACGATCGACGGCGCGGCCTGACGGGCCCGCTCGAACACCTTGCGGATCGCCTTCTCCGATTCGCCGACGTAGCGGTCGACGATCTCGGGGCCGTCGACGCGCACGAAGTTGACGTCGGTCTCGCCCGCGAGCGCTCGCGCGAGCAGCGTCTTTCCTGTACCCGGCGGGCCGTACAGCAGGACCCCGGAGGGCGGTTCGGTGTTGGTCTCCTCGAACAGCCGATCGTAGGTCAGGGGCCACTCGACCGATTCGCGGAGCGTGTTCTTGGCGTCCTCGAGCCCGCCGACGTCCTCGAAGTCGGTCTCGGGCGACTCGGCGACGTACTCGCGCATCGCCGAGGGTTCGACGGAGGCGAGGGCGGTGTCGAAGTGTGCCTTCGTCACCTTCGGATCGCGGTTCCACGCCTCGCGGTCGTCGGCGTCGGCCGGGCGCTCGCGGATCGCCGCCATCGCGGCCTCGCTGGCGACGGCGTCGAGGTCGGCGCCGACGAAGCCGTGAGTCCGACGGGCGATGGTGTCGACGCTGACGTCCTCCGCGAGCGGCATCCCGCGCGTGTGGACCTCGAGGATCTCCTTTCGCCCCGTCTCGTCGGGGACGCCGATCTGGATCTCGCGGTCGAACCGCCCGCCCCGTCGCAGGGCGGGATCGATCGCGTCGACCCGGTTCGTCGCGCCGATGACGATCACCTCGCCGCGGGCGTCGAGGCCGTCCATCAGCGTCAGCAGCTGGCCGACGATGCGGTTCTCGGCGCCCTCGTCATCGCCGCGGGCGCCCGCGATGGAGTCGATTTCGTCGAAGAAGATTATCGTCGGCGCGTTCTCGCGGGCCCGCTCGAACACCTCCCGGAGCTGCTCCTCGCTTTCGCCCTTGTACTTCGACATGATCTCCGGGCCGGAGATCGTCTCGAAGGCCGCGTCGACCTCGTTGGCGACCGCGCGGGCGATCAGCGTCTTTCCCGTGCCCGGCGGGCCGTACAGCAGGACGCCGGAGGGCGGTTCGACGCCCAGTCGCCGGAACAGTTCGGGTTCCGACAGCGGGAGTTCGATCATCTCCCGGACCTGCTCGAGTTCCTCGTCTAACCCGCCGATGTCCTCGTAGGTCGGTCCGGTCGTCCCCTCCGCGGGGGCCGAGCCGCCCTCGGCGCTCTCGCTCGAGGCGCCCGCACTCGCCTTTCGAGAGCCGTCGCCGGTCGCGCTCGCTCGAGCGTCGGAATCGACGATCCGGACGGTGGTCGTACTCGAGATCCGGACGTCGCCGCCCGGCGTCGTGTCGACGACGGTAAACGGGTTCTGGCTGACGCCCTCGATCCGGATCTGCTCGCCGGCCCGGACGGGTCGGTTCCGGAGCTTCTGGGCCGCGTCGCGCTCGGCGACCTGCCGTTCGCCGTCGGTGATCGACGGCGGGGGCGACAGCGTCACTCGCGTCGCTTCCTGAATCGTCGAGGTGTCTTTCGGCCGAACCGTGACCGTATCGCCGACGTGGACCCCGGCGTTCGCGCGCGTGTCGCCGTCGATCTGGATCGCGGTTTCGGGAACCGACGGGTCGGCGGGCCACATCTTCGCGACCGTCGTCTTCTCGCCCTCGATCACGACCGTATCGCCGCTTAAAACCCCCAGCTCCCGGCGTGCGCGTTCGGGAATCCGCGCGACGCCGCGGCCGGCGTCGCGTTTCTCGGCCGCCCGAACCGATAACCCCACTCCGTCCGCGTCGGACCCGCTCATGGAGGGTGATTCCGCGTCCGTGCTCTTGAGAATTGTCCTCGAGCCGACGGGACCGTCGGCCGTTGCCGGAGAAACGCCTTTGGGGGTCCGTATCGCACCGTTCCCCATGGTGGTCCAGACCGAACGGGACGATGCCACCTGGTTCGAGTGTGAAACCTGCGGGCTGCTGTTCGACGAGCAGTCCGACGCGACGGAACACGAGAAACACTGCGACGGCAGCGACCCGTCGTACATCCAGTGAGACGAACTGCCGTCAGCCCGAGCGGCCGAAGACGGCCGTCTACTGCTCGAGGCGTTCGCGGTGGTCGGCAGCAAGCTCTCGAGCCTGCTCCAGGGTGTGCGTCTCCGTCCAGCGAACGCGGTCGCCGTCCCCGTAGGCCAGCGCCGTCTTGAGTTCGTCTCGCAACACGCCGTGATCGATCGACAGCACGGTCCCGGAGCCGTCGCCGAGTTCGTAGACGCCGGGCCGGTCGGGCGCCCGGGCGACGGCGTCCCGATCCAGCTCCCGCCAGGACTTTTGTAAGGGCATCAGTCGACCGCCTCGACGAGTTCGTAGGCGTGTTCACTCATCTCGTCCTCGGCGAAGACGAAGACGCGACCGTCGACCGTCGACGGCTCGGCCTCGACCTGGATCGAGTAGGCCGTCGTCGACACCGTCACGCCCGGGAACAGCACCTCCTCGTCGTCCCCTTCGAGCATCACGCGGCCGACGCCGGTCGACTCGAGGATCTCCGCCTGGGTGTTGCGGTCGTTGACGTAGGTCATGACGCCCTCGACGCCGTCGGGATCCGTGACCAGGACGTGAACCTCCTTTCCGGGAGGGGTCTTTACCGACCGCTCGACGGGTTTCGGCGGGCCGTGGTAGAAGACGTCCCGCCCGTCGAGGTACTCGACGACGACGCCACCCTCGACGAAGTCGACGCCGATCGTGCTGGGTGCGACGTTGCTGCGTTGGCTCATACGTCCGGTTCGGTCGGGCCGGAGAAAAACGGTGCGCTCGCGGTCCCGGTTGAGCGCCGGGGCGCCCGCACGCAACCGGAGCCACTACTCGCCGTGATCGCCAGCCTAAATACGGCCCGGGCGAGAGGGGTCGGTATGGATGGCCGGGCTGTTGCGCCGGCGGCCGGAACCGTGCTGAACGCGCTCGCGACCGGTCGCGGATCGGCGTTCGCGATCGATCTCGAGACGACCGCGTCGGTCGAGCTGACGACCGACGGCGAGGTCGTCGGTACCGTCGCCGATCGACCGGACGCCGACACCGGGCTCGTCGAGCGCTGCGCCGAACTCGCACTCGAGGAGTACGCCGACGCCGGGGGGCTCACCGGCACGGTCGGCGCCCGGGTCCGAACGGAGAGCGAGATCCCGATGGCTGCCGGACTCAAAAGTTCAAGCGCCGCAGCCAACGCGACGGTGCTCGCGACCCTCGACGCCCTCGAGATCACCGACGCCGTCGACCGGATCGACGCCTGCCGACTCGGCGTGCGGGCGGCTCGCGACGCCGGCGTCACGGCGACGGGCGCCTTCGACGACGCCAGCGCCAGTATGCTCGGCGGGGTGACGGTCACCGACAACGCGGCAGATGAACTGCTGGCCCGCGAGGAAGTCGACTGGGAAGCGCTGATCTACACCCCACCGGAGCAGGCCTACAGCGCCGACGCCGACGTCTCGGCCTGCCAGCGGATCGCGCCGATGGCCGACCTCGTCGAGGAACTCGCCCTCGAGGGCCGCTACGGCGAGGCCATGACGGTCAACGGCTTCGCGTTCTGTGGCGCCCTCGAGTTCCCGACGGGGCCGATGCTCGAGGCGATGCCCGACGCCACCGGCGTCTCGCTGTCGGGAACCGGTCCGAGCTACGTGGCGGTCGGCGACCGGCCGACGCTCGAGGAGATCCGGGAGCGGTGGGACGAGCGCGACGGAACGACGCGGCTACTGGCGACGCGAACCGACGGAACACGAACCACATGACACCCGACGAAACCGACACCGACGACCTCGAGACGACGGATCGAGCGCCCGAAGAGATGGACCTCGACGAACTCCGCGAGGAGATCCAGACGATCGACCGCGAGATCGTCGAACTGATCGCCCAGCGGACCTACGTCGCGGACACGATCGCGGCGGTCAAAGACGAGAAGGGGTTACCGACGACCGACGAGAAACAGGAGGAACAGGTGATGGAGCGGGCGGGACAGAACGCCGAGCAGTTCGACGTCGACGCGAACCTCGTGAAGGCGATCTTCCGGCTGCTGATCGAGTTGAACAAAGTAGAGCAGCGTGAGAGCCGGTAGCGACTACTCAGTGGAAGGTCCGACTAGTACGACCGTACTTCGGGCTTCGTCTAGTTCTGCTGTGAGACGGTTGCTTCGTTCCTTGGATCGGGTGCGTCCCTCCTCGATAGCGCTTTCGAGACCCGTGGCCTCCTCCTCGGAGAGGATACCCGCCACTTCGTTCCACGACCGTTCTCCCGCGAGACGTTTGACGGTTTCACTGAAGCTTTCCCCTTCTTTCTTCCGAGCCTTCAGCCGCTCGTAGGCCTCTTCATCGAGTGAAATCGTTTTCGTCGCCACTGTACTACACAGTACTACGTGTACGTTTAAAAGGCCTGGAGACGCGTCGCGCTCGTCACAGACGGTAGACAACGGATCGAAGAAGCGGCAACGTACGGAGAACAGCGTGACGCGAGTAGAGACCTGAACAAGGTCGAGCAGCGGGAAAGTCCTAGTCGAAGTTGGCGTTCTCACCCCTCGTATTGAGCGATTGGGGTGGGGATCTTCCGATTGCTATCTTCTTGCAGCGAGAGAACCCCGTCGTTCACGAGGGGATTTCTTCGGGAGAATACACAATGTACGTCAGTCCAGTCCGAGACTCAGTTTCAACGCCTCGTCTACTGCTGCCATCGTCTCTGTGTCGAGACTCCCGATCACCGAGTGAATCCGTTTCTCGATAGAGACGACCCGAATCTGGTCGAGGCGGACCGAAGAATCCTTTTCGAACGGCGATTCCGCTGCTTCAACCAGTATCTCGAAGGGGTACCCTCTGTACGTTCCTGTCGCGGGTGCGACAATAGTCGTGCTGGAATTTTTGTTCCCGATATCGTTCTGTACAACCACCGCAGGTCGAGTTTTCTTCATTTCGTGTCCTTCAGCGGGGTCGAATCGAACGATTACGACATCACCGCGCCGAACCTCCGTATCCCCGCTCATTCATCCAGTCCGTTCCACGCCTCGTCCGACGCGCCATTCCACTCTTCTGCAAGCTCTTCCGCACTCTCAGAAGCCTCACGGTACGCGGCAGCCAGTTCGTCTTCGTCGGGGCGGTCGGATTCTACCTCGACGACGGCGACGGTCACGCGCTTGTTCGCATACTCCGTTCCAAGATAGATTCGACCCCGGTCGTCGGTCTCGTTCGTTCGCAGGTCGCTGGCGTCAACTTTCATGGTGGCGCTCGCTACGGCTCACTCCGGAATAAGCTTTGCCCACTATTACCCACGGTGGCTGTTTTCCGCGAGTCACATCATGGATTTCATCTACCTGAACAAGATCAAGCAGTGTGAGAATCGATAGCGCCCGCACCAGAAGGGGCTGATACCGAGACGACCGCTCGCCGCCGCGTCCGCTCTCGAGAACGTCACCGCGAGACGGCTCAGCGAGTTCCGGTCGGCCGTTGCTCCCCGAGTTCGGCCTCGAGCGGCGGCGACTCACCCCATCGCTCTCGAACGGACGCCCCGTCGCCCTCGATCACCGCGTCGGTCTCCTCGTACGACGGCGCGCTCTCGAGGGTCGCGCAGTTGCTGTATCTCGTCGCCGTCGTCGCTCCGAACGCGTCGGCCTCGAGGGCGGCCCGAAGCTCGAGGCAGTGATCGCGGATCGTCCGAGTGGGTTCGAACTCGAGCCGCGAGCGGAGCTTCCCGAACTCGACCCGGTAGCTGCGCTCGTCGGTCCGATCGTCGTGGTACTCGATCTCTGCCTCGGGGAACGCGTCGGCGACGACGGTCGCGAGCTCGTCGATCCGGTAGTTCTGCTCGTTCGAGCCGACGTTGAACGTCTCCCCGGCGACGTCCTCGAAGGGGGCGGTCAGACAGGCGCGGTACGCCCGCGCGACGTCCTCGACGTGGACGTTCGGGCGGTACTGGTCGCCGCCGAAGACGGGAACGACACCCTTCTCGTGGGCCTTCGCGGGAAGGACGTTGCCGACGAGGTCGAAGCGCATCCGCGGCGAGTAGCCGTACACCGTCGCCATCCTGAGGACCGTCGGGGCGAACCGCTCGTCGGCGAGTTCCCGAAGCACCCGCTCGGACTGGATCTTCGCCCGCGCGTACAGCGAGACCGGATTGAGGGCGTCGTCCTCGGTACACCGTCCGGTTCCGTCGGTCCGTCCGTAGACGCTGCAGGTCGAGGCGAACACGAACCGGTTGAGCCCGTGGTACTTGCAGACCGAGGCCAGCAGCTGCGTCGAGTGGAGGTTGTACTCGAGGGTCTTTCGCGGATCGAGCGCGGTTGCGGGGTCGCCGACGATCCCACCGAGGTGAACGACGGCGTCGACCCCCTCGATCGCTTCGAGGACGTCGCCGACCGAACGGGCGTCGCCCCGGTGCAGCGCGAACCGATCGCGACCCTCGAGCGCGGCGATACCGCCGTTCCCGTACATGAGCGGGTCGAGGACGCGGACGATAAAGCCGTCCTCGAGAAGTTTCCGACACAACACCGAGCCGACGTAGCCGGCGCCGCCGACGACGAGCACGGTCTCGACGGCGCGAGCGTCCGGCTCGGAAGCGCGTTCGGCTTCGATCTCCACCGGCGTCTCGCGGGTCGCCCCGTCGGTGAGCCCCTCGAGCCCGGCGTCGGCGTTCGGCTCCAGTTCGACGTCCGGCGCCCCCGTTCCGTCGACGACCGACGAAACCGGTGCGTCCGGGGTCGCTCCTTCGAACAGCGCCGTCCTGAGTTGCTCGCTCGGTACAGCTTCCGCGGATCGATTCTGATCGTCGACGACGACGCCACGTCCACCGGTGCGATCGATCCGAGCGATCGCCTCCCGGATCGACGTCTCGTCGCCCGTGATTGGTACCCATCTCATGGTTGTGCGTGTACGCCCAGTGCCGATTTCAGCCGGTTCGACGCACTATGTTCGCCGAATCAGAACGACAGCCTTTGTTATGCGTCGACTGGGACGACGGTCAGCCGTCCGTTACTGTCTCGATCGAGTACCGCCGTTACCGGCCGCCGACCCGATCCCGTCGGCCGCGCCGCCGATCGGCTGTGACTCGAGGGCGGCCCTGAGACCGGCGACGACGCGGTCGACGCCGTCGTTGTCCAGAACGGGAGCGATCGGCAGGGAGAGAACGCGTCCGCTAACGGCCTCCGTCACCGGGAGCGAGCCGAGCTCGTACCGGTCCCGGTAGGCGCGCGTCAGGTGGACCGGCGGATCCCAGTAGACCTTCGAGGCGATCCCGCGGTCGGCCAGCGTCTCGATGACCGTCTCGCGGTCGACGCCCGGAGCCAGCGTCACGGTGTAGAGCTGGCGGACGTGGCGCCCGTCTGCCGGCTCGGGATGGGGTTTGACGCCGTCGATCCCGGATAGCCCGGCGGCGTACCGCTCGGCGACCCGTCGCCGTTCCGCGATCAGTTCGTCGACCTTCTCGAGCTGTGCACAGCCGACGGCGGCCACGAGATCGGACATTCGAATGTTCGTGCCGAGCCCGACGTAGTCGCCGCTCGCGGCCGAATCGAAGTACTCCGCGGAGGCCCGCCCGTGGGAGCGAAACCGCTCGAGCCGGCGGGCGAGCTCGTCGTCGTCGGTGACCACGGCACCGCCCTCGCCGGTCGGCAGGATCTTGTTCTGGCAGAAGCTCAGCGCCGCGGTCTCGCCGATCGTTCCGACCGCCTTCCCCCGGTAGGCGCTCCCGAACGCCTCGGCGGCGTCCTCGATCAGCGGAACGTCCGCCTCGGCCGCGACCGCCGCGAGGGCGTCGATCCGACAGGGTGCGCCGTAGGGGTGGACCGGAACGATCGCGGCCGTCCGTTCGGTGATCGCGTCGGCGACGGCCGCCGGGTCGAGTCCGTAGGTGTCGGGTTCGATGTCGGCGAACACGGGCCGGGCGCCGACGAGGCGAACGGCGTTGGCCGTCGCGATGAACGTAAACGCCGGGACGACGACCTCGTCGTCCTCGTCGATCCCGTGGGCCTCGAGAGCCGCGACCAGCGCCGTCGTTCCCGAGTTGACCGTCACCGCGTGCTCGACGCCGAGGTAGCGCTCGAGGCCGTCCTCGAACGCCTCGACGTAGGGGCCGTTGGCCCAGTACGAGCCCCGCGTGATGGAGTCGACCGCGTTCCGTACGTCGCGTTCGTCCCAGGCGATCTCGAACAGCGGAATGTCGTCGCTCATCGGTGTCGGATTCGCGAATCCGAAAGGTAAGTAGCCGTTCGCTACCCGATCGAACGGGGTCGTTTCGTTCGACGAACGTCGGCTCGCGCTCGAGTTCGAGGCTCGAGCCGACCGACCGCTTTTGGTCGTCCTGACCGAACCGGTCCGTATGTACGACTCGATACTGGTTCCGACGGACGGCCGGGAGAACACCGAGCGAGCGATCGACGAGGCGATCGATCTCGCTCGCGTCCACGGCTCGACGATCCACGCGCTGTACGTCGTCAACTCGGCCGCACTCGCGCCGGGAATGGACTTCGAGGATCTCGAGGTGGCCGGCGAGGAGGCCGTCGACTACGTCGCCGAGCGGGCCGCCGCTGCGGGTCTCGAGGACGTCCGAACGTCGGTGACACACGGCCTGCGACACAAGGCGATCCTCCAGTACGCCGACGACCACGACGTCGACCTCGTCGTCATGGGTCGCAACCGGGGGCTGGATCGCTTCCTCCGAAAGGGCGTCTCCGAGCGGGTCGCGACCGACTCCTCGAGGCCGGTGCTCGTCGTCGAGTGAGCGTCAGTCCCTCGCATTCCGAAAGCGGCCCCCTCTGCCGCGTCGAGAAAGCACTTTTACCGCAGTCGGCTACGGACGATAGATTCTCGTGGTCCGGTCTCCGAATCCGATCCGACTGGTAATCCTCTGGATCGGGCTGGCGCTCGCCCGATTCGGACTCATTAGCTCCGAGCGAGCGCGCCGGACGACGAACCTCGCCTGGCCCCGCGTCCTCACGGGGCTCGCGCGGATGTCGAAAAACGCCGTCGACGTCGCGATGGTCGGTGTCGCCGTCGGCTCGACGGCGATCGCCGGCGTCGGCTTCGCCTCGCCGTTCTGGGGACTCGCCTTCGCTATCGGCGGCGGGATTGCCGGCGGGACGATCGCGCTCGTCTCCCAGCGCTACGGCGCCGAAGCCTTCGACTCGCTCGGCCAGGCCGTTCGCTCGAGCGCCGTGCTGGTCCTGGTCCTCACGCTCCCGGTGACGGCGCTGTTCTGGACGTACCCGACCGAACTGGTCTCGATCATCGGTAACGATCCCGAAACGATCTCGCAGGGTGCGACCTACCTCCAGATCGTCGGGCTCGGGGTTCCCTTCGCGGGGCTGAACCTCATCGGGAGTCGCACGTTCGTCGGAATGGACGACGCCTGGACGCCGATGGTCGTCCGCGCCGGCGGTGCCGCCGCGAACATCGCGCTCAACGCCGTCCTCATCTTCGGGCTCGGGCTCGGCGTCGCGGGGGCCGCCCTCGGAACGGTGCTTGCGAACGTCGTCGTCACCGCGACCTTCGCGGTCGGCCTCACCGCCGGGTGGCTCCCCGGGATCGGAACGTTCCCGTTCAGCGTCGATCCGTTCGGGAGCTACCTCGACGCCGAGACCATCAGGGACCTGACCTCGATCGGCCTCCCCGTCATGGGGACGAAATCCGTCTGGACGGTCGCCGAGTTCCCCATGCTCGCGATCGTCGCGCTGTTCGGCCCGCAGGTCGTCGCTGCCTACGTCATCGCCCGGCGCATCTGGGGCCTGATGAACACCCCCGGCTGGGGCTTCGGACTCGCCGCCTCGAGTCTCGTCGGCCAGGAGCTTGGCAACGGCCGCGAGGGGACTGCCGAGCGCTACGGCCGGGAGATCGTCCTCTTCGCCGTCGCCGTCTACGTCGTCGCGGCGGCGATCGTCTTCGCGTTCGCGGAGCCGATCGTCCTCCTGTTCACCGACGATCCGGCCGAGCTCTCGGTCCCGACCGCCGTCGCGCTGATCTACGCCGCCTGTCTGGCGATCGTCCTCAAGGGGATCTCGACGGGCGCCGAGGGCGCGCTCAAGGCCAGCGGCGACACCAGGTGGCCGTTCTACAGCCAGCTCGTCG
>NZ_JBLRWX010000093.1:0-13165 GCF_047921035.1 Natronococcus sp. | reverse complement strand
CTCGGTCGACGGAAGCTTCCTCGCCGATCACGAGGGCGAGCCGATCGTCGTCGGAGACGAGGACGGAACGGTCGAGAACGCGATCGCCGGCGGCGGACAGGACGACGGGTTCTACCTCGATATCGACGGCCGGTCCTCGAGCAAGTCCGAGATCGAGGCGTTCTACGACCAGGTCGCCGCGGGGAACTACCTCGGGATCGTCGTCGGCCACAGCCAGTTCGACGAGACGACCGAGGAGCGCGTCCGCTTTGCCATCCGGGAAGCGAAAGCGCGGGACCTCGAGATCGTCACGCTCCGGGAGGCCCTCTCGGAGCACGGGGTCGGTCCCGACGAGATGCTGGGGACCGAGGAGGACGACGAGGGAGACGACGATCCGGAAGTCGAGAACGGCGACGACGAGGTACCGACGAACGAGAGCGTGAGCGACTCGAGCGATGACGACGCCGGCTCCACGGTTCGGGAGAACGGCCCCGCGATCGCCGCCGGAACGGGGCTGCTCGCGACCGTCGTGGTCGCGGGTCGGGCCGCCTACCGCCGGCTCGTGGACTGACCGCGGAGACGAGCGGTGGGAGAGCACTCCTGAGGACGTCCACGCCGACCCTCGGCAGACGACGGCCGGCGACGGCTTCTTGAGCCCGACCGTGGTCGGTACGGACGATGGTCGAACTCGGGCAGATCGCGGTCTGTCACTACACCGGACGTATCGTCGACGACGGAGCGGCGGGGAAGCCGTTCGACACCACGGACGCGGATCTCGCGCGGGAGACGGGGATCTACACCGACGAGCGCGATTACGAGCCCCTCGAGATCCGCGTCGGCGAGGGGACGGTCGTGCCGGGCGTCGAACGGGCGCTACGGGAGATCGAGGCCGACCCCGAAGAGCTGCCGGTCGAGGCGACGTTTCGCCTCGAGCCCGACGAGGCGTTCGGCGAGCACGACGAGGAGTGGGTCGTCGAGTTCCCGCTCGAGGAGATCGACGACTCGTCGGCCGAGGGCTCGCTCGAGACCGAGACGCAGGTCCACACCGACGACGGGAAGACCGGCTGGATCACGGCCGTCGACGACGACACCGCCACCGTCGATTTTAACCACGAACTCGCGGGCGTTCCGGTGGAGATCGAACTCGAGGTGCTCGAGGTACAGGCGGAACGGACGACGGGCGAGTGAGAGCGGTATCCGGTCTCGGTCGTGACCGGTCGAGAGTTCTGCGGACTTCCGGGGGACGTCGACCCTCTCGGTGCCGTGAAATATCGATCACAACGATCTGTATCGCCCGTTTCACGTCCACTACCGTACGATATGTCTTGTCAATGTAACCACCGGTATGACTGTGAACACTCACGGTCGACGGCAATTTCTGGCGGTGGCGAGCGCGAGCGGGACGGTTCTCGTCGCGGGTTGTTTCGGCGAATCGGCGAGCGACGAAGAGGAGAGCGACGCCGACGCCGAAGCGGAGGAAAACGGCGATAACGACGACGAGGACGGTCTTCCCGAACCGGAGCCGGTCGACGTCGATCGGATCGCGGCCGACCCGACCGACGTCCCCGACCCCGTCGACTGGGACGAGCCTCGAGAGCACGAGATTACCCTGGAGTCGATCGAGGCCGTCGCGGAGGTCGAGGACGGCCTCACGTTGCGGTACATGACCTACGAGGGCCAGATTCCGGGGCCGATGATCCGGGTTCGCGAGGGCGATACGATCGATCTCACGTTCGACGTGCCCGAGGACGAGAACGTCGACGCCCACAACGTCGATTTCCACGCGGTGTACGGTCCCGGTGGCGCCGCCGCGGACACGACGCTCGCACCCGGCGACGACGTCGCGAACGTTCGGTTCCAGCTGACGTACCCCGGCGTTCACATCTATCACTGTGCGGTCCCGAACATGGACCACAGCTACGATTTCGACGCCGCGGCGGACGAGAGTCCGACGTACGTCGCCCTCAACGGCGAGTACCTCGCGTTCACCGACGACGGCGCGTACGGACCCGTCGAGGCCGAAGTCGGCGAGACGGCGCGGATCTACTACGCCAACGGCGGGCCGAATCTGGCTAGCTCCTGGCACGCGATCGGCAACGTCTGGAGTCGCTACTACCGGGACGGCGATCTCACGAGCGCTCCCGACGAGAACGTCGAGACGGCGATGGTTGGCCCGGGAACGACCACGGCAGCGGAGGTGGAGTTCCCGGTTCCCGGACCCGTCAGCCTCGTCGATCACGCCCTGTCTCGAGTCGTTCACAGAGGATCGCTCGGACAGATCGCGGTCGAGGGCGACGAGAACACCGACGTGTACGACGGCGATCCGTAAGGCTTCGACCGAGTCGTTTCCGTCGATTCTCGAGCAGGCCGGGCCCGAAATCTCGCGTCCGCGTCGGCGACGGTCCGAAACCGGACCCGGTCGTGTCCGGCCCGTTTCGGGACCCGCCGAGCGTCGTTCAGGCTCATACGGTTTCCTGTAAGTCAGTTTCGGCGCAACCGCGACCCGGGCAGCGGTTGCGCCGGTACATCGTTACAGGAATCCGTATCAGGAGAGTTGCTTTCGCATCCGGAGGCCCGCGAGCGAGACGTCCGCGGTCATCTCGAGCGCGACCGTCTCGTCGGGATCGTACCCCTGCTCGCGGTAGAAGTCGATCGCGTTCTTCGAGGCGACGAGGACGAGTTCTGCGAGCCCCGCCTCGCGGGCGATTCCCTCGAGTCGCTCGAGGATCGCCGTCCCGACCCCCTCGCGGACGGCGTCCGGGCGGACGTAGACGGCCACGATCTCGCCGGTCGACTCGTCGCGTCCGGCGGGATCGCGGTCGAGCCAGCCGAACCCGACGATCCGATCGTCCCGTTCGGCGACGAGGACGTCGATCCCGGCCTCGCGCTCGCCGATCGGATACCGTTCGGGGTGAACGTTCGCGAGCCAGGCCCGCAGCTCCCGCTCGTCGTAGCCCGCACCCCGTTCGCGGATCGCTGCGGCGTGGACGTCGGCGATCGACTCGGCGTCGTCCGGTTTCGCGCGTCGAACCTCGACGCTGGACACGGTCAGACGACCCGGTTGTGGAACGACTCCCCGCGTTCCGCCCGGTCGACGTTCTCCCGGACGAGGTCGCCGACGGCCCGGTAGTAGTCCTCGGAGAAGGCCGCACAGTGAGGCGAGACGATCACTTCCTCCATCTCCCACAGCGGCGACTCCTCGGGCAGCGGTTCGGTCTCGAAGACGTCCAGCGCGGCGCCCGCGATCGACTCGGTCTCGAGGGCCTCGATCAACGCCGACTCGTCGACGACCGAGCCGCGGCCGACGTTGACGAGGTAGGCGTCGTCGGCCATCGCATCGAAGACCTCGGCGTCGAACATGTGATGGGTCGCATCGGTCAGCGGCAGCGTGACGATCACGAAGTCGGCGTCGGCAACGGCCTCGAGGAGGTTCTCGCTCGCGTAGACTTCCTCGAACCCCTCTACGGGGTCGCCCGAGCGGCGAACACCGGTGATCCGTACCCCGAGCGATCCCAGCACCTCGGCGACGCCGCTGCCGAGAGTCCCCGTACCGACGACGCAGGCGGTCGAACCCGGTAGCGTGAAGCCGTCGTCCCACTCGGGTTGCTCCCAGCGTCGCTCCTGCTGGTTCGCGACGTGTCGGTGGAGTCGCCGGGCGAAGGCGAGCAGGTAACTCGCGACCGTCTCGCCGACCCAGCGATCGTGGATCCCGGTGCTGTTGGTCAGCAGGACGCCCCGCTCCTCGAACTCCTCGAACGGGAAGCGGTCGACGCCGGCCTGGATCGAGTGCACCCACTCGCACTCGAGGAAGGCGTCGCGGTGCTCGAGGGTAACGACGGCGTCACAGGAGTCGATCTCGTCGTCGCCGACGACGGCGACGTCGACGGGAAGCTCCGAGAGGGAGTCGGCGAGCTCCGACGGCGGAAACACCAGTTCGACCGATTCGTGAACGCCCAGTCGCTCGAGTTCGGGTTGCATGGCCGGCGATACGAACGACTCGAGGATCAAGTTTGTGTCCCGTCCCCACGGGAGAGCGGTGACTCAGGCGGGGTCCCGACTCGAGGATCTCATTCCAGTTCCTCGAGCGCGAGCTGCGATTCGGGGAGCGTCTGCCCGCCGTCAACGACGAGCGAGGCACCGGTGACATATCCCGCCTCCTCGGAAGCGAGGTAGGCAACCGCGTGTCCGATATCCTCAGGAGTGCCGAGCGTTCCCTTCGGAATCGAAGCGCGCATCCGATCCAGGTAGTCCTCACCCAGCTCGTCGAGTCCGCCAGTCCGGATATTCCCCGGCAACACCGCGTTGATCGTGACGTTTGCGTCGGCGACTTCCATCGCCGCCGTTCGCATGAACCCCAGCATCGCGGCCTTGCTCGCGCCGTAGTGGCTCCAGCCGGGATAGCCGACCATCGGTCCCGTGATCGAGGAGGTGAGGACGATCCGACCGTACTCCCGTGCTTTCATGTGCGGAAGACACGCCTGCACCGACAGGAGCACGCTCTTGACGTTGACGTCGAGGACGTGATCCCAGTCGTTCGTCGACAGCTCGTCCAGCGGTGCGGAGGGATAGATCCCGGCGTTCGCACACAGGATATCGATCCGCCCGTACTCGTCGGCGACGGCCTCCGCGAGCGCGTCCGTCTCGTCGGGATCGGTCACGTCGACCGGGATCGCCATCGCCTCGCCCGGTAGGTCGTCGGCCGTTTCTCGAGCCGCGTCCTCGTCGACATCGGCGACGACGACCGTCGCTCCTTCGTTCGCGAGAACTTCGGCGATTCCCCTCCCGATACCGCTCGCTGCGCCCGTAACGATCGCTACCGCATCGTCTACCGTCATGCGCCTCCGGACCACGAGCAACGGTATAAAGCTACGATACGCCGGAACTCTCGGGGTGTCTCCACGGTCGTGGAGGCGAATACGCCAGCTACGGCTGGGGGAAGTAGCGATGGCGGCTCGGAGAAAATCCCTCGTCACACAGGGCTCGGTGGGGGTAACACTTCGTCACGGCCGCCACGACCGACGCTACGCCGGTCGCACGCAAAAACCCCACGCAACGGCCCGCTCCAGCGAACCGAACACCGACGGCTCGAGCGGAGCCCGGCTCTCGAACGCCCACCGCTGTCTTCGTCCTACGACCGCCAGTCCTCGAGTTCGCGCAGCTCCGCGACGACGTCCTCGAGCGCTCCGGGCTCGAGCCGACCGCGCTCGGTGGCGACCGCGCTCACGCAGTCGGCGGGCGTCACGTCGAAGGTCGGGTTCGCCACGTCGATCCCGGCCTCGCCGTCGTACACGGCCGAGCGGTCGCCGGACTCGAGATTCAGCTCCTCGCGGGTCGAGAGCTTGTCCGTGGCCGCGACGACCGTCACCGGGACCCCCTCGCGGACGGCGGCGACCGCCAGCGCCCGGGTCCCGGTCTTGTTCACGACCGCGCCGTCGGCCCGGATCGTGTCGGCGCCGACGAGCACTCGGTCGACGCCCTCGGTCGCGAGCAGGTGGGCCGCGGCCGCGTCGGTGTGGAGCGTGACGGGGACGGTCTCGGCCAGCGCCTCGGCGACGCCGATGCCCTCTCTGGCGGGCCGGGATTCGGCGACGAACACCCGCGACGGCTCGCTCTCACGGATCGCCTCGAGGACGGTACCCGATCGGGAGAGCGTCATGACGCTCCCCTCGAGTGAGTCGGCAGCGGTCGCTGCCGCCTCCGTGTCGGCCTCGAGCGCGCGGTCGATCCCCGCGAGGGCGGCCTCGAGGACGGCGGGTGCGCCGGCCGTCCCATCTCCGGCGGTCGCCTCGGCGTCGGCCATCGTCCGGTTCACCCGGTTTCGCAGGACCGCCATCGAGGGGCGAGCCTCGAGCAGTCGGCGGGCGAGTTCGGCGAGCTCGTCCCACTCCTCGCCGGGATCGCTCGCGGACTCGCCGGAGTCCCGTTCGGCGACGAGCAACCCCGCGCGGTCTCGCAGCACCTCGAGTGCCCGGACCGACAGGTAGGCGGCGCCGTGCTCGCCGTCGGCGGCGATCGATCGAACCGTCGGTGCGACCCGCTCGTAGGCCGTCCAGAGCTTCGGCACCGTCTCGCGATCCGAGTCGGGATCGACGAGTTCGGTCGGGGATACCCACTCGGCGGTGTCGTGCTCCTCGCTCAACTCGAGGTCGCGATGCTCGCAGTCGAAGAGGTAAGGGTGGACGACCCACTCGCGCCCGAGCTCCGTATCGGCGAACTCGACGGGGCGGCCCGATCGGACGAGCGAGACGGCGTCCTCGAGCCCCGTTTCCTCGCGGATCTCCGTTCGGACCTGCGCATCCGGATCCCCCTCGGCGAACCCGGAGACGCCGCCCCACCGACCCGCGTAGGTGCCGACGGCGTCGCTGCGGCACAACAGGAGGGCGTCGCCGTCGTTGCGGAGGAAGGCGGTGACGACGTGAGAACGGTCGCGGTCGGCGTCGGTAGTCGCGGTCATATCCGACTCGAGGCCGGGAGCCCAGGAGTCGCTTTCGGGCCGGACAAACGCTCCGGTGACGGTGCGCTTTTGGCGGCGCTCCCCCACCCTCCGGTATGGAACTGACAGCGGTCACGGATCTGCCCGAGATCCGCCCCGGCGACGACATCGCCGAACTCGTCGCCGATCGGGCCGACCTCGAGCCCGGCGACGTGCTCACCGTCGCGAGCACGATCGTCTCGAAGGCCGAGGGGCGGACGGCGGATCTCGAGGAGTACCCCGTCAGCGGTCGCGCGAAGGAACTTGCCGAGCGAATCGGGGCGGTCGCGGGCGAGGAGAAGGATCCCCGGTTCGCCCAGGCCGTTCTCGAGGAGAGCACCGAACTGCTGATCGAGTGTCCGTTCATGCTGACCGAGACGCACTTCGGCCACATCTGCGTCAACGCGGGGATCGATCGCTCGAACGTGCCCGACCACGACTTGCTGTTGCTCCCGCGCAAGCCGGCGGAAAGCGCCGAGCGCATCCGGGCAGGGCTCGCGGAGCGGGGGGACGAGGACGTCGCCGTGATCGTCACCGACACCTGCGGGCGCCCGTTCCGCCACGGCCAGCGCGGCGTCGCACTCGGCTGGGCCGGGCTGCCCGCGAGCCGCGACTGGCGCGGCGAGCGCGACCGCGACGGCCGCGAACTGGGCGTCACCGTTCAGTCGGTGGTCGACGAACTCGCCAGCGCGGCGAACCTCGTCACCGGGGAGGGTGCCGACGGCACTCCCGCGGTCGTCGTCCGCGACTGGGCGTTCGGCGACCTCGAGGGGAGCGACGAGCTGTTTCGAGACGTCGAGGACGACCTGGTTCGCCAGGCCCTGCGGGAGTGGAAATTCGAACCATGACAGAGGACACAGCAACCGAGGAGACGACTCGAGGCATCGAACTCACGCCGGAACACGCGCCCGAACGGATGGGCGAGCTCGCCGGCGTCGCGGAGCGCGAGGGGTTCGACGTCGCGTTCGCGAGCAGCCACTACTTCAACCGCGATCCGTTCGTCGCGCTCACGAAGATGGCCGAGGCGACCGACTCGCTTCGGCTGGGTCCGGGGATCGTCAACCCCTACGACACCCATCCCGTCAGACTCGCGAGCCAGGCCGCGACGATCGACGAGGTCAGCGACGGCCGCGGGGTCTTCGGGATCGGCGCCGGCGACCGCTCCGCGCTCTCGAACCTGGGCTACGACCACGAGCGGCCGCTGCGTCGAGTGCTCGAGTCGTTCGGCGTGGCCCGCGACCTCTGGGCCGGCGAGACGATCACCCACGAGGGGACGTTCACCGCACGGGACGCCTCGCTCAACCTCGAGCCCCGCGAGCTGCCGGTCTACGTCGGCGCGCAGGGCCCGCACATGCTCCGGATGAGCGCGAAACACGCCGACGGCGTGCTGATCAACGCGGCCCACCCGGACGACCTCGAGTGGGCTGCGGGACAGCTCGAGAAGGGGCTCGACGAGCGTTCCGACGACCGCGGCGAGTTCGAGTCGCTCGCGTTCGCGAGCACCAGCGTCGCCGCCGACGAGGACGCGGCCCGCGAGGCGGCCCGCCCGCCCGTCGCCTTCATCGTCGGCGGGGCGGCCGAGCCGGTGCTCGAGCGCCACGACGTCGACCGCGAGGCCGCAAGCGAGATCAGCGAGGCGGTCGAGAACGGGAATCTCGGCGAGGCCTTCGAACACGTAACGCCGCGAATGATCGATCGGTTCTGTATCGCCGGCACCACCGAAACGGTCGCCGATCGGTTCGCGGCCGCCCTCGAGCACGTCGACGGGATCGTCGTCGGCTCGCCGCTGGGGCCGGAACTCGAGGATTCGATCGAGCGGGCGAGCGAGGCGCTCGACCGAGTTTAGCTCGACGTAAAGAAGTTGCCGACGGCACCCAGCGTCAGGGCGCCGAAGACGCCAAGCGAGAAGACGATCAGCAGCGTTCCGACGAGAACGAGCAGCGGGGCGAGTCCGTCACCCATCGCGACCTCGCTGAAGTACTCGTTCATCTCCCGAACGTTGTCGACGATCACGTTCATCACTACGGCGGAATCCATAGGTGCGTGTTGTCAGGGGTGGTACTTGGGGGTGCCGATCCCGACACCGAACGGTCGAACTTAACCCGTCGCCGATCGTACGCGGGAACGATGACCGACGACGCGACGCTCTCGTCGTTCACCGGATCGACGGATCGAGCCGACGACGGCGAACGCGGTCAGGGATGCGACGAGTCCGAGGGGGACGGAGTCGATCGGGGGACCGACGCCGACTCGAGCGGGACCCGAACGGCGCTGTCGACCTACGCCTGGGGGTCGTACACCTGCAAGCGCTGCGAGGCGACCGTCGAACGCGTCTGGCGGGAGGAGGGAGCGCTCGTCTGTCCGGACTGTAAGTCCTGGTGATTACCGAGGATCCCGAGTACGGTACTCCCTCCCGAACATTTATATCTCTGTCGCGGCTCTATGAACTTGCAATGGCGAAAGGTACGGTCGCATTCTTCAACGACACTGGCGGTTACGGCTTCATCGAAACTGAGGACGCGGACGAGGACGTGTTCTTCCACATGGAAGACGTCGGTGGCCCCGACCTCGAGGAGGGCCAGGAAGTCGAGTTCGAGATCGTGGAAGCCGAGAAGGGCCCGCGGGCGAACGACGTCGAACGGCTCTGAGGTGTCACGGCGGAGGTATCGTTTTCCGACTGCTACGTCCCCGTAGTGGCGATGCTCTCGACGAACGACTCGAGACCCGACCGCGAACCGCTGACCGCCATCCCCGTCAGCACAAAACATATGGTTCTGACTCACCCATGACACACCGATGAGTAGTTCGCGGGTTCCCGACGGACACCGTCTCGAGTCATGAGCGAGCCGACCCCCCAGTCCGCGGCCGACCGAGAGCCGTCCGGGCCGGAACCCCTCCCCATCTCGGCGATCGCTGACCTCTGTACGGACGTCGAGACGAACGTCTCCCGCGTCATCGTCGGGCACGACGACGCGATCGAACACGTGATTACGGCGCTTCTCGGGCGCGGACACGTCCTGCTCGACGACGTCCCCGGTGTCGGCAAGACGATGCTCGCCCGCTCGATCGCCCGCTCGGTCGACTGTACCTTCCGTCGGATCCAGTTCACGCCCGATCTCCTGCCCGCGGACGTCACCGGGGTCAACGTCTTCAACCAGAAGACCCGGGAGTTCGAGTTCAACGCGGGGCCGATCTTCGCCAACGTCGTGCTGGGCGACGAGATCAACCGCGCGCCCCCGAAGACCCAGTCGGCGCTGCTCGAGGCGATGGCCGAGGAACAGGTCACCGTCGACGGCGAAACCCGCCCGCTGCCGGACCCCTTTACCGTCATCGCGACCCAGAACGCCGTCGAACCCAACCAGACCTACGAGCTTCCGTTCGCCGAGGTCGACCGCTTCATGAAAAAACTCAGCCTGGGGTATCCCGACGCCGAGGAGGAGACCGAGCTGCTCGGCCGGGCCGTCGGTCGTCACCCGATCGACTCCCTCGAGCCGGTGACCGACCTCGAGGCGCTCGTTCGCGCCCGTGGGACCGTCGCAGAGATCCGCGTCGAGGAGCCGGTTCGAGCGTACGCGACGCGGCTGGCGAGGTACACCCGCGAGCACGCCCGCATCGGCGTCAGTCCGCGGGCGACGATCTCGCTGCTGCGGGCCGCGCAGGCTCGCGCCGCCCTCGCGGGCCGCGAGTACGTCGTCCCCGACGACGTCCAGACGGAGGCGCCGGTCGTGTTGAGTCACCGGATCAGGACCGAGGGCCGGGACCGGGACGGCGAGTCGGTCGTCGCCGACGCCCTCGAGTACACGAACGTCGAATGAGACTCACGAGTCGCGGCTGGGGAGCCCTCGCGGTCGTCGCGTTCGGAGCCGTGATGAGCTGGCAGTACGGGCCGCGCTCGCTCGACGCCGTCGTCATCCCGCTGCTGGTCGTCGTCGGCGTCGGCGCCCTCACGACGGCCAGGGCCGACAGACCCCGAGTCAGGCGAGCCCCGATCTCCGAGGGGTTCCTCGGCGAGCGGCGAACCGTTACCGTCGCGATCGAAACCGACTCGAGCGTCGCCGCGACCGTTCGCGACGACGTCGGCGACGGGCTCGCGGCGCCGGACCCGACCGTCGAGACGACCCTCGAGGGCGAGACCGAACTCGAGTACGAACTCACCCTCAAGAAGCGCGGCGAACGCCGGATCGGGCCGCTGTCGATCGCGGTGCGGGACGTCTTCGGGCTCTGGGAGCGACGGTTCGAGTACGAGGAGACGCAGACGGTGCTCGCCTACCCACGGGTCTACGACCTGCAGAACGGAGCGAGTCACGACCTCGAGGTCCTCGCGGACGTCGCCCGGGAGGCCAACCGCGAGGAGTTCGATCACCTCCGGGAGTACCAGCGCGGCGATCCCCTCCGGGAGGTTCACTGGAAGTCGGCGGCCAAGCGGCCGGACGACGAACTCGTCGTCAAGGAGTTCGCCGCCGACGAGACCGTCGGCGCGGCCACGGTCGCCGCCGAGTGCACCCCCGGCCGGGAGGACGAACTCGCCGCGGCCGTCGCCAGCGTCGCGACCTACCTGCTCGAGTGTGAGGTGCGGGTCGGCCTGACCGTCGGAACCGAGGGTCATCCGCCCGGCGCCGGTCGCCAATACCACCGGTCGCTGCTTCGAGCGCTCGCCGTCCTCGAGGCCGAGGAACTCGACGAGCGGGATCGAGCCGAGGCCGACGTCCTGGTCCAGTCCGACGCGAACGGGACGACGGTCGTCGTCGACGATCGCGAGATTCCGTTCGATCGGCTCCGCGGCGCCGACGGTCGACGGGGGGGTGACGGCGGGATCGACGGGAGCGGATCGTCGAACGCGGACGCGGACGGCTCGCAGGGGGTGGCCGCGTGAGCACCGACTCGCGCGAACGGACCGTCGACGTCGACCTCGAGCGGTCGGTCGGAGCCGGGCCGTTCCGACTGCTCGCGCTCGCCTGCGTGGCGGCGCTGATCGGCTCGTACGTCCAGGTGCTTCGCGAGGTGACCCAGGTCGTCGGCGGCACCGGATCGCTGCTCCTGTTGGTCGGGACGATGCTCGTCGCGGCGACGATCCTCGCACGGGCGATCCGTCCCCGAACGGCGACGGCGGCAGCACTCGCCGTCGTCGCCGTCGGCTTCGCCTACTACTTCGAGGCGACTGGAGCGGGCGTCGGCGCCGCCCTCGCCGCGAGCGAGACCCTCCTCAACGACACCGCCGCGCTCGCGACCGGGCTCCCCCTGCTTCGGATGGTCGAGGCGGGGCTCTGGACGCTGGGGTTCGCGCCCGGCCCCGCCTTCCTCTCGTGGTATCTCGCCGTGCGCGGCCGCTACGCGCTCGCCGTCGTTCCCGGGGGCTTTGCGCTGTTGTTCCTCGTTCTGACCGGAGACGCCGGGACGACGATCACCCTGATCGGAACCGTCGGCGCGATCGGTGCGATCGGCTTCGGCGAACTCGAGCGCCGGGGCGGCTCGATCGCCCAGGCCGACCTGCTCGCGGTGGTGTTCGCGGCGATCGTCGTCCTCTCGCTGTCGGTCACGATCCTCCCGGGCGAGGACGGCGGCGCGGCGTTCTCCGGCGGCGGGGACGGCACCCTCGAGGGGACGATCGATACCGCCGGCGAGCAGTCCGGGATCAGCGGCCAGGTCGACCTCTCGCCGGAGGTCCGGTTCACGGTCGAATCGGAGGAGCGATCCTACTGGCGCACCGGCGTCTACGACCGGTTCGCGGGCGACGAGTGGATCCGGTCGGGTCCTCTCGAAGAGTACGACGGCTCGATCGACGGACCGCCGGGCGACCCCGAGACGGTCACCCAGCACGTCACCGCACAGACCGAACTGGGCGTCCTGCCGGGGGCGGCCCAGCCGGTCGTACTCGAGGGACCGCCCGTGAGACATGCGGAAGTCTCGGCTCACGGCCAGCCCCAGCCGGCCGACACGCTCGTCGAGGGCGACGAGTACGCCGTCGAGAGCGCCATCGTCGATCCCGATCCCGACGAGCTCCGGGCGGCGGGGACCGACTACCCCGACCGCGTGATCGACGACCACGACTACCTCCAGCTGCCCGAGGACACCTCGAGCGAGTTCGAGGAACACGCCGCCGAGGTGACCGCGGACGCGGACAACCCCTACGACGCCGCCGTCGCGATCGAGCGACACCTCCGCTCGTCGAAGGGGTACTCCCTCGAGGTCGACCAACCCTCGGGGAACGTCGCCGAGGAGTTCGTCTTCGGGATGGACGAGGGCTACTGCGTCTACTTCGCGACGTCGATGGTCCAGATGTTACGCGCCGAGGAGATACCCGCCCGGTACGCGACGGGGTACACCAGCGGCCAGGAGATCGACGACGGCGAGTACGTCGTCCGCGGACTGGACGCCCACGCCTGGGTCGAGGTCTACTTCCCCGACCACGGCTGGGTCGCCTTCGAACCGACGCCGGGCGACGCTCGCGAGGACGAGCACAACGACCGCCTCGAGGAGGCCCGCGAGGACGGCCACGACGGCGTCGACATCGAGGAGAGCGAGGACGTCCCGATCTCCGACGACGAGCCCGAGGAATCGGAGAGCGACGACGAGGAGCCGAACGAGTCCGACGACGACGGCCAGGCGGACGACGACGATCCCGACGACGCGGAGCCCGACGACGCGGACGATGGGGCAGACGTCGACGCCGGCAACGGCGACGACGGTGCGAGCGCTGACGAGGGAAGCGACGAC
>NZ_JBLRWX010000092.1:0-14030 GCF_047921035.1 Natronococcus sp. | reverse complement strand
TACGAGCTGTACGGGCTGACTGACGAGGAAATCGAGATCGTCGAGGAGACGGTCGGCGAGTAGGACCGCGAGCGACTGCCGGGAGCGAGCGGAGTTTTTTGGTCCAGATTTTTGCAAGTGGTTCGACCGAGCGAGCGACGCGAGCGAGGGAGGACCCGCAGCAAAAAGGTGGGAGCGAGATCGAGATCGTCGAGGAGACGGTCGGCGAGTAGGATCGTGAGTGAGTCGAGACGAGGAAAGCCCCCGCGGGGCTCGAGTCGGGGGCCTCGCTGCGCTCCTCGTCGCGTTCTCCTGCGGTGCTTTCATCGCCCGCCGTCCTCGAACCCCGCGGCCCCTTTCAGTCCCTCCCAAGGCCTCACCCTCCCCAGCCGACTCGTTCGCTCCAGTCGGTCGCTCACTCGCCACTGTCAGCGCATGCGCTGACAAGCCTTCGTTCACGCTGTTCACGAAGACCTCGCACGGTGTTGGCGAGGCGTCCTCGCGGTGCTCGGACGCCAGCCAGCGCGCGCCACAGTGGAACTCGAGAACCGGAGAAACTGTCGTCCCTCACGGCGCCGCAGCGTCGGCGTTCCGGTCCGAATCGGTAAACGGGATATCGATCTCGAGACCGTCGTAGGCCAGCGTCGGTTTCTTCGCCCGGCCCGACTGCGCGCTCTCGAACTCGATCACGCCGATATCCTCGAGTTCGGAGAGGTTCCGATGGACCTGCTTGTAATCACGGTCGACCAGTTCGGCGGCGTCTCGGATACTGTCGGGATCGTGCTCGGAGAGCGCCTCGAGCAGCTCGAGATTCTTCGGACTGCAGAGCCGGCTGAGTTCGGCGTACGAGCCGAAGTTGAGCACCGGCTGGGCGTCCTCCAGCTCTTCGCCCTTCTGTGCAGCTTCGATTCGTCGGCGCGTGCGCTGATCGAGACGGTCTCGTTCGCCGATCGTGACTTTGAGCGTGGGCATCGGTTGGTCCTCCCGGTGGCGTCCTCCTCCGACCAGGTCCACGAGACTGGCGTCAGGTCGTCTGCCTCCCGTTTAAATCGGTCGTAGAGCGTGAGCATTCCTGGAAACTCGACGACCTCGACGCCGTCTTCCGTATGGCGTTCGTGCCCCTTGGTTCGCTCGTGTGCGTTGTCGTACCGCAGGATCGTCGCACCACCGACCTCCCCGAGATGGAGCGCGTAGTCCCATCCGCAGGGGTACTTCTCGTCGTCCGTTTGTCGAACGATAACGCGGACGATGTACCCGCCTTCGACATCCGTCCAGTCTTCGACGATCGTGTAGGACGCCATCCGTCGTTCTATGGTGCGGACTCCATAGCCAAATACCTATGGATCGTACCACATACGACGCGAATTACAGTGGTTCGACTGAGCGAGCATCGCGAGCGAAGGAGGGCCCAAAGTAAAAACGTGGATCTGAGATCGTCGGGGAGACGGTCAGCGAGCGACGCCGAAACGCTTACTCTCGTTCCCACCGTCTGTGGGAGCATGCCGACGGTAGACTCGAAGGGACGGATCGTCCTTCCGAAGAAGGTCCGAGACCGGTTCGACATCGAGCCCGGAACCGAGGTGGAGGTTAGCACCGAGGACGGGAAGGTAGTCGTCGAACCCGAGGCCGATCCGGAGGTCGTCCTCGAGCGACTGGAGTCGCTTGTCGAGGATGCCGCGGCCGACCGGACCCAACGCGACTACGAGGATCTCGACACCCTCGCCAGGGACCACGCGGATACGATTCGCCGACAGGCCCGAGGGGCGGACGACGATGGAGAGTGACGGGCCGTACCTCTTCGACGTTGGCGTCGTCGCCCTCGCCCACGCCGGAACGCCGGTCAGCGAACCCGCCCTGTCGCCGCTCCGGGACGCGATAACGGGCGAAATCGACGGCGTCGTCCCGTACGCCGCGGTCGTCGGCGCACACCACGTGCTCTCGTCGTACTACGGGTTTTCGAACGAACGGGCATCGGACCTCATGCGGAATCTGATGGATGCGAGACGTATTCACTGGTACGACGAGATGCCGGAAGACATCGTCCGCTCGGGGTTCTCGCTTTCCGGTGCGCTGAACATCGAGGGGTGGGACGGCTACTATGCGGAGGTCGCTCGCTCCGAGGGAGTCGACACGATTCTGACGCTCGATGACGACTTCGATCCGGTCGAGGCCGTGACGGCGGAGGTCGTCCTCACCCCCGAGGAGTTCGCCACGCTCAACGAGTATCTCGGATACTGAACCGAGCGCAAAAGGCGAGGAGTATCGCGATCACCGCGTTCGTCGCGGATCGTCGCTCGAGCCGAGCAGAATCCTGTACACGACGTACCCCACGAGCAGCGCGAACCCGAACGTGGCGACGGTCTCGGCGAACCAGATCGCGGCGTACAGCGCCCGCGTGAGGATCCGCACGGCGACGAGGCCGCCGAAGATCAGGGCGACGAAGGCGAGGCCGCCCAGCGCCGCGCCGATGCGTTCCATACCCGACGTTCACGAACCGACGGGATGAACGTACCGCTTGCTCGCCGTCTCGAGCCCCCGCCCGTCCGGATTTCACTTTCGCCGTGTTCCGGGAACGTTTTTCAGGCCCCCCGACCAAATACCGGTGATGGAACTCGACGATCATGCCGAGGAGCTCGCCTCCGACCTCGGTGTCGACAAAGAGGAGGTCAAATCCGACCTGCAGAACTTGGTGGAGTACAGCGTCCCGGTCGACGAGGCCAAACAGAGCCTCCGCCGGAAGTACGGCGACGGATCCAGCGGCGGGGGCGGAACGCCCTCGGCGAAGAACGTCGCCGACATCACCCCCGAGGACGGCAACGTAACGGTCACCGGCACCGTGCTCACGGCGGGCAAACGCTCGATCCGCTACCAGGGGAGCGACCACGTCATCGTGGAGGGGCAACTCGCCGACGAGACCGGACGGATCGACTACACCGCCTGGGAGGACTTCGGCCTCGAGCCGGGCGATACGATCACCGCGGGCAACGCCGGCGTCCGCGAGTGGGACGGCGAACCCGAACTCAACCTCGGCGAGAGCACGGCACTGTCCTTCGAGAGCGACTCCCCCGACGTGCCCTACGAGATCGGCGGCGAGGCCGACCTCGCCGACCTCGAGACGGGCGACCGCGCGCGCACCCTCGAGGTCTCGGTTCTCGAGGTCGAGCGCCGAACGATCGACGGCCGCGACGGCGAGACCGAGATCTTAAGCGGCGTGCTCGGCGACGAGAGCGGCCGACTCCCCTTCACCAACTGGGATCCCGCCCCGGAGATCGAGGCGGGCGCGTCGGTTCGCATCGAGAACGCCTACGTCCAGGAGTTCCGCGGCGTCCCCGAGGTCAACGTCTCGGAGTTCTCGCGGGTCTCCCACCTCGAGCGGGAGATCGACGTCGGCAGCGACGCGACGACGATGGACGTCGGCGAGGCCGTCCGCACGGGCGGGATCTACGACGTCGAACTCGTCGGCAACGCCATCGCGATCCGGGACGGCTCGGGACTCATCCAGCGCTGCCCCGAGTGCTATCGCGTGATCCAGAAGGGGCAGTGCCGGACCCACGGCGACGTCGACGGGATCGACGACCTCCGCGTGAAGGCGATCCTCGACGACGGTACGGGCACCGTCACCGCGGTGCTGGACGACGAACTCACACAGCAGGTCTACGGCGGGGACCTCGAGGACGCCCTCGAGGCCGCCCGCGAGGCGATGGACCAGGAGGTCGTCGCCGACGAGATCCACGAGAACGTCGTGGGCCGGGAGTACCGCGTGCGAGGTCACCTCTCGGTCGACGAGTACGGCGCCAATCTCGACGCCGAAACGTTCGAAGAAAGCGACGACGATCCGGCCGCGCGTGCGACGGCCTTCCTCGAGGAGGTGGACGCATGAGCGCGAACGGCGACGAGAACGACGAGGAGATCCCCGGCCGGGAGATCGCCTACCGGCTGTTCGCCGCCGAGTACGACGACGCCTCGCTCTCGTACGCCGAAAGCGACGAGGAGCGGGCGCCCAACTACGTGATCACGCCGACCGGAGCGCGGCTCAACCGCGTCTTCGTCGCGGGCACGCTTACCGAGGTCACGTCGGTCAACGACGAGATGGTGCGGGCCCGCGTCGTCGACCCGACGGGCGCGTTCGTCGTCTACGCCGGCCAGTACCAGCCCGACGAGCTGGCGACGCTCGAGTCGCTCGAGCCGCCCGCGTTCGTCGCGGTGACGGGCAAGGCCCGCACCTTCCAGCCCGACGACGCCGACCGGGTCTACACCTCGATCCGGCCCGAGTCGATCGCGACGGTCGACGCCGATACCCGCGACCGCTGGGTCGTCAGCGCCGCCGAGCAGACCCTCGAGCGGATCGGCACCTACGCGGCCGCGATGGGCCTCGATGCGGACGGCGACGCCCTCGCCGACGCGCTGGCCGAGGACGGCGTCGAATCCGGCCTCGCCGACGGTATCCCGCTCGCGATGGATCACTACGGGACGACGCCGGACTACCTCGCCGCGCTGCGCGACTGTGCGCTCGAGGCCTGCGAGGTCGTCGCGGGCGAGCGTGATCAGGTGAGCGGGCTCGCGCTCGACCCCGACGGCTCGAGTCCGGCGTTCGAGACGTCCTTCGAGGCGATTGCCGAACTCGGCGCCGTCGACCTCGAGCGCGAGGTCGCCGAAGCTGAACCCGAGCCCGACCCCGCCGCAGCGACGGCCGGCGAGGATGAACCGGAGCCGGTCTCCGCGGCGACGGCCGACGAGTTCTCGGCGGCCGACGATGTGCCAACCGAGACCGCCGGCGAGGACCCGGCGTTCGACGCCGACGAGTCCGACGCGCCCGATCCGAGCGAGGTAACCGCCGGCGAGGACGAGCCGGGGCCGGTGACGACGGCCACGGCCGACGAGTTCACCGCCAGCGAGGAGGTCCCGGCGGACGCGGAGACGAGCGTCGAGACCGAGACCGAGAACGGGAGCGACGGCCCGTCCGCGGAAACCGAAGCCGCGGCCGAGACCGACGAACCGGAACTCGACGTCGAGGCCGACGAGTTCGGAGACGACGACCTCGAGACGACGGCCACGGCCGACGAGGGCGCCGACGAGGAACTCGGCGACTTCGACGGCGGCGGGATGTACGAGATGGACGACGACGAGCGCGAACAGCTCGAGGCGGAGTTCGGCGCGGAGTTCGCGACCGGAACGGAGGTCGACGACCCCGGCAAGAACGATATCGACGTCCCGGAGCCCGACGCCGATACCGGAACCGACGAGGAACTCGAGGAGGCCTCGGCCCTCGGGTCGGCGGCCGAACCGGACCCCGAGCCGGAGGCGGACGCCCCCTCGAGCGCCGACGAGCCGGACACCGACGACGAGAGCGACGCGGACGACGAGTCCGAGCCCGCGGCGGTCGACCTCGAGGCGGCGGTCGTCGAGACGATGTCCGAACTGGACGACGGCGACGGCGCGGACCGATCCACGGTCGTCGAGACCGTCGCGTCCGAGACCGGCGTCGACGAGGGCGCCGTCGAGGACGCCATCGAGGAGGCCCTGATGGGCGGGCAGTGTTACGAGCCCGCCGACGGAACGCTGAAGGCGATCTGAACGGGCGATGGGGACCGACGCGAACCGAGCGGAGCCGATCGTCGAGCCCGTTCCCGACGAGCCGGCCGCCGTCGCGACCGTCGGCGACGAGCGCGCGCTGTTGCTCGCGGATTACCACGCCGGCTACGAGGCCGGCCTGCGCGTCGAGCGCGGCGTCGACGTCCCCAGCCAGGCGCCGGAGCGCCGCGAGCGACTGCTCGCACTGCTCGAGCGAACCGGCGTCGACCGGCTGGTCGTCCTCGGCGATCTGATGCACTCGATCGGCGATCCCGGCGGCGCCGAGCGCGGCGAACTCGAGGTGCTGTTCGAGTCGCTCCCGCCGAGGATCGAGGCGACGGTCGTGAAGGGCAACCACGACGGCGGGATCGAGGACTGGCTCGAAGACGTGACGGTGGTCCCGGGTTCGGGGACGGCGATCGGAGGGGTCGGCGTCTGTCACGGGCACACCTGGCCCGCGCCGGCGGCCCTCGAGACCGACGTGCTCTGTCTGGGCCACGAACACCCCTTCGTGCGCCTCGAGGACGAGGTCGGCGACGGCCGGGCCGAACCGGTGTGGCTCCGCGGTCGGCTCGATCCCGAACCGTTTCGCGACCGAGCCGAGTACGCGGCCCTCTCCTGGTTCGACGAGGGGACGCCTCCGCGAGCGATCGTGCTGCCGGCGTTCAACGACCTCGTCGGCGGCACGTGGGTCAACGTTCCCGGCCAGTCGTTCCTGTCGCCGTTTCTCCCCGACGGGCTCGCGGCGGGCGAGGCGTACCTGCTGGACGGCACTCGGCTCGGCCCCTATCGCGACCTCTAGGGACTGATCCCAGCGACTGGGAACGCCCGGAACGGGTAGTACCGATCCGACCCGAGCGACGGGTATGAGCGACGCCGCTCCCCGCACGCTCGAGCGACCGATCCGTCTCGTCGGGACCCGAGAGATGCTCCTCGACGGGGACGACTTCGCCGCGCTCGAGCACCGGAGCCGCGAGATCGAGATCGTCTGTGCCACGGGCGACCGGTTCACCGAACGCTGGCGAGGCGTGCCGATTCCGGCCCTGCTCGAGTCGGCCGCGGCGCCGCCCGAGACGACCCACCTGCTCGTCGACTCCCGCGACGGGCTTCGGGCCTGCGTCGCCGTCGAAGACGCCCTCGAGGGGCTGCTCGCGGTCGCGAAGGGCGGCCGACAGCTCTCGGAAACCGCCGACTACGCGACGCGGTTCGTCGCGCCCGGCGTCGACGGCGTTCGGACGGTCAAGGGCGTCGCGCGCGTCGAAGCGGCGACGCTCGCGCCCGGCGAGGATCCCGAGTCCTACGAGCGACGAGGGGCGTCACCGGACGGGAACTCCGGCGGCAAGCGCATGTAAGCCGAATCGCCATCCCTCGGCCGCGGAAACTGTGGCGTATGTCGCTCGAAACGTACCGACTCGAGGTTCGAGAGTCAGACGCCGGCCTCGACGCCGACGTCTACGACAGCGACGAGATGATCGAGGAGTCGACCCACGTCTCCTACGACGACTTCGACGCCGAGGCGCCGGATCGTGACGGAGACGTCTCTCGGAGCGAGGAGGTGACGGCCGACGTGATGGAGCTCGATCTTCAGGTGCAACGCGACGGCGCCGGCTTCGCGTTCGAACTGCTCGGCGATCGAGAGACGCTGACGACGATCCGGGTCGGCGACGACGAGTAAGCTCGCTTACGCGCGCTCCGTCTTCGACCGGATCTCGTCGTCCTCACGCCACTGGTAGTAGCGATACTCCTCCCCGCCGATTTCCATCGTGGACACCGTCGCTCGTTCGGGAACCCCGGCCGGATACGCGTTGTCCTCGTCTGACGGGCGGGACTCCGCCCAGGTCGCCAGCGCGTCGGCGTGATCGGCGACGGTTCGAATCGTCTCGGGATCGCAGTCTGAAAGCGCCTCGAGAACCGCACGTAGCTCCGGCTCGAGGTCGTCGGGCGGCGTCGGCTTCTCGGACGGCTCCATCGTCCCGTCCTTGGTTCGCGAGCCTAAAAAGTTCGGAGAATCGGTGATCGAGGGTCGTCGCAGCCGTTCAGTACTTCTCGAGGTAGCGCTCGAGCTCCCAGTCGGAGACGTCGATGAGGTACTCCTCGAACTCCTGGCGCTTGGCCTCGACGAACTTCTCGGCGATGTGCTCGCCAAGCGCGTCGTAGACGACCTCGTCCTCCTCGAGGGCGTCGACGGCTGCCCCGAGGTTCGACGGGAGCGTCTCGATGCCGTACTCCTCGCGTTTCTGCTCGTCGAAGTCGTAGATGTTCTCCCGAACCGGATCGGGACAGTCGAGGTCGTTCTCGATGCCCTCGAGACCCGCGTGGATCATGGCCGCGATCGCGAGGTAGGGGTTGCACGAAGGATCGGGCGAGCGCAGCTCGACCCGCGAGGCCGCGGGGACGCGGGCGGCGGGCTTGCGGATCAGCGACGAGCGGTTGCGGTCCGACCAGGCGATGTAGACGGGCGCCTCGTAGCCCGGCACCAGGCGCTTGTAGCTGTTGACCGTGGGGTTCGCGACGGCCGTGATGGCCGGCGCGTGCTCGAGGAGACCGGCGGTGAACGAGCGGGCCTCCTCCGAGAGGTTGAACTCGTCGCCCTCGTCGTGGAACGCGTTCTCGCCGTCCTCGGTGAACAGCGAGATGTGGGTGTGCATTCCGGAGCCGTTGACCTTCGGGATCGGTTTCGGCATGAACGTCGCGTGGTAGTCGTGCTGGGCGGCGATGGCCCGGACGACGGTCCGGAACGTCCCGACGTTGTCGGCGGTCGTCAGCGCGTCGTCGTACTCGAAGTTGATCTCGTGTTGGCCCTGGGCGACCTCGTGGTGGCTCGCCTCGACCTCGAAGCCCATGTCCTCGAGGCCGTAGATGATATCCCGGCGAACGTCGGAAGCGAGGTCCTTCGGCGCGAGGTCGAAGTAGCCGCCATGGTCGTTGGTCTCGGTCGTCGCGTGGCCGTCCTCGTCCTCCTCGAACAGGAAGAACTCCGGCTCGGGGGCGGCGTTGACGGTGTAGCCCATCTCCTTGGCGCGGTCGAGCGCCTGCTTGAGGACGTACCGCGGATCGCCCTCGAACGGCTCGCCCGTCGAGGTGTCGATCACGTCACAGATCATCCGCGCGGCGGCGCTGTCCTCCTTGTCCCTCCAGGGGAGGACGGCGAACGTCTCGGGGTCGGGCTTGAGGCGCATATCCGACTCCTGAATGCGGACGAAGCCCTCGATAGAGGAGCCGTCGAAGTAGATCCCTTCGGTGAACGCCTTCTCGGCCTGGCGGGCCGGAACGGAGACGTTCTTGACGGTGCCGAGGATGTCCGTAAACTGCAGCCGAAGGAAGTCGACGTCCTTCGATTCGATCTGATCCAGTACGTCCTGTTCTGCTGTGGTCAGGTTCCCATCTGCCATCTTCTACTCGACTTATTCAACGGATCCCACTATTAAAGCTCTACTGTTGTGGGCGAATATACTCGAGAAGGTTCAAAGCTGGACGATCGTAAATCAGGAGCGCCGTCAAGCGGGGTTCGGGTCGAAAGACGGCGAGGAATCGGTGAGAAAAGCTCCGAACGTGGAGCCGAGACGGACGATCACCGGTCGCCACGACGGTCGGCGGGCGTCGCCGAGGCCCGCGCTCCGGTCCCGACGCCGACGCTCGCCCGCCAGACCGAGACCGAGGTCCTGACGACCCGGCTCCACGCTTCGACGGGGCTGGGACCGTCGCTCTCGCGGGGCCGTTCGTCGAGAACGGTCCCGCAGTCGGGACAGACGATCTCGACATCGCTCCCTCGCGGCTCGCGAACCCAGTCACCACCGACGGGGCTCGCGTGGTCACACCCCCAGCAGTACAGCGTCGCTTTCCGCCCCTCTGGCGGCTCGCGGTCGTGACTGATACTCATTGCGAGTCGGTAGGCGATCGACGCGTAAAGCCCCTTTTCTCAATGATCGTTCCTCGCACTGAGCCGGGCGAGTTTGTCACACGAACTCGTCCGCCATCCGGCTTCGGCGTGCCGAACGTTCACACGGGTTCGGTTCTTCCGCCCGAACGGCAGCGGGCTGATCGTTCGCGTCGTGTCGAACTCGGTTTCGAACGCCGGCGCTACCGGTTTCAGTCGCGAGCGCCTACCCGAGGTATGGACGAGTCAGCGAAACCGGCCCGCCTCGAGGACGGGGCCGATCTCGACGCGTTCGTCGACGAGCACGACGTCGCCCTCGTGGAGTTCTACACGAAGGGCTGCGAGCGGTGCAACGCGATGGTGCCGGTGCTCGGGAACGTCGCCCGCGTCGCCGACGTCTCCATCGCCCTGTTGAACCCCGGCAACGACATCACGCTCGTCGATCGCTTCGACATCCGCTCGGTGCCGACGCTCGTGCTCTTCGAGGACGGCGAGGAGGTCGGACGGCTCGCCGAGGGGTTCATGAAAACCGAGACGGTCCTCTCCCTCCTCGAGGACCACGTTCCCGGAGCCGTCGACGACGCGTAGGCCCGTTACGCGTCGCCCTCGGGCTCGAGGTCGTTCGGATCGATCTCGCCGGAGAGATACCGCTCGCCCAGGTCGCTGATGTCGTACATCCCCATCGCGTGTTTCGTGGCGAGGCCGTACTTCGCGAGCTCGCGACACCGATAGGCGACGTGGGGGGCGCGGGGCTCGACTTCCTCGGCGAGCTGGTCGGGCATGAAGATCTCCTCGTCCCGGAGCAGCCGGAGGAGCTCCTCGTCGACGGGATCCATCCATTCGGCGCTGTCGTCGGTCATCGGTACCTCGAGTTCGGTCACCGGAGGCGGTAAATGACACGGAGTTCCAGTCGTCGACCGGGCAGGCTCGAGGGCGACCCGCACGCGGTGTGCGTTCCGGGCCGGGCTACGGTCGCCGAGAGACCACGACGGCGACAGCAGCCAGTGCGACGACGGCGACGCCGACGCCGAAGCCGGGTAGTCCGTCCGCATCGTCGCTCTCGTCGCTCTCGCTGCCGTCGTCCGCGTCGTCGTCGCTATCGCCGTTGCCGTCGGAGCCAACGATCCCGTCGTCGGTCGACTCGTCCGACTCGGTACTGTTCTCGGTGGTCGATTCGGTTCGCTCCTCGGGCTCGTCGCTCGAGTCGTCGACCTCGCCTTCCAGCTGGAGCACGACGACGGCCTGTCCGTGCGAGCCGTCGGTCTTGTACGTCCAGCCGCCGCCCGCTTCCTCGTAGGACTCGGTGTCCTCGATCGGGTCGACGTCGGTGTCCCAGGCCTCGTGTGCCTGCTGGATGTAGCCGACGACCTCGATGTCGTCGGCGTGCTCGCCGGTGATCTCGACCTCGCCGTACTCGATGGTTCCATCCTCGGGCTGGCCGTGCATCTCGATGCAGTGGGAGTCCATGTAGCCGTCGCCCTGCGGGAGCTCGGAGGAGGTTCCGAACTGATCCGAATCGAGCGGCTGATCGTAGTTGTCGGTCAGCGGATACTCGACGACCATCGGGTCCGCACCCGTGTGCCACTCGAGTTCCTCGCCGGTCGACACCGTCGCGGTCGTGTCGGGCACACTCTCGCCGACGATCGGCTCGCCGGCTTCGTTGAGCAGGGTCACACAGATCTTCCCGGAGCCGTCGCCGAGATACGGGTTCCGGTACTCGTCCCGGGGATTGATGTAGCTGATCCAGCTGCCGTCGGGCGCGGCCGCCTCGTAGTACTCGTCACCCGGCTCCGGGACCGGGACCTCGGCGGCGGGCTCGGAGACGGCCGTCGTCGACGACTGCACCGCGTTCGTCTCGACGCCGTCTCCGCTCGAGGCGTCGTCGGAGCCGACGGCGACGGGGCCGCCGACGAGAACCGCTGTCGCGAGAACGCCCGTGAGCACCGCGAGGACGCCGACGATGACGACGGTCCGACCGTCGCGACTCATCGATTCCTCCGTCTTCGTCGTCGGTTCGATCCCGCTGCGGGATCGATCGTCGGGCAGGAAATAATCTGAAATAGTGACTGTTTTGATTTACTGAATCTCATCTAATCCGATGGTATCGGTGCCGGCTGTATACTATTCGGTTGCTAAACCGGTCTTAAGGACCTGATACGCCGAATTAGCCGGCTACTATCGGGCTTGCTCTCGCGGGCCGAACCGACTTCCCGATACCGCCGATAGGACGAACAATGAGTCTACGAACCCTACGCGGGGAGGGGTCGACCCGTCGGCCGCTCACGGCGGAACGATCGCTCGGCGCTCGAGCCGTCGGACTGGCGGTCGTCGGCGTCGGCGCCGTTCTGGCCGCCGATGCGGTCGCCCGTCGTCTCGAGTCGAGCGGTCCATCCACGGTCACGGACAGCGTACGACGTCGTCGGGGGAAATCGACGCCCCGAGGGTCGGACGGGACTGGCGACGGCGACGAGCCGATCGACGACGAACGGTTGAACGCCGACGTAACCGATGAGCCGCGCTCGAGCGAGGCGATCGGCGAGCGGGCGACCGCGGACGTCCAGGAGGAGCCGGCGCCGCCCGGGGAGCTCGCGCTCGACGAGGACCTCGCCGAGGAGCTCCGGGAGGACGACCGCGAGGAGTGATCGCCGCCCGCCCGACAACCGAAGAACGTGGCGCTTATCCGCCCTACGTCCGTAGGAGCGTCGATGACTGAGGGAGACGTCGCCGCCTTCACGCACCTCGGATCGACGGTCCGCGGGGCGCTCTCCGAGCGCGGGTTCTCGACGCCGACGGCGCCCCAGCGACTGGCGATCCCGCCGCTGTCGGCCGGCGAGAACACGCTCGTGATCGCCCCTACCGGGAGCGGCAAGACCGAGACGGCGATGTTACCCGTCTTCGACCATCTTGTTGAGCGAAGCTCAACGAGCAATCAGAATTCGGAGAATTCTGATGACCACGTCGCCGATCGCCCCGAGGGGTTCGGCGCGCTCTACGTGACGCCGCTGCGGGCGCTCAACCGCGACATGCGCGAGCGCCTCGAGTGGTGGGGCGACTACCTCGACCTCGAGGTCGACGTTCGCCACGGCGACACCACCCAGTACCAGCGGAGCAAGCAGGCCGAGGATCCGCCCGACATCCTGGTGACGACCCCCGAGACCGTCCAGGCGATGCTCACGGGCGAGCGACTGCGGGAGGCGCTCGAGGACGTCTCCCACGTCGTGATCGACGAGGTTCACGAACTCGCGGCCTCGAAGCGGGGCGCACAGCTTTCGATCGCGCTCGAGCGACTGCACGACCTCGCCGGGCGGATGCAGCGGATCGGCCTCTCGGCGACGGTCGGCGATCCGGAATCGGTGGGACGGTTCCTCACCGGCGGCCGGGCATGTGAGATCCGCGAGATCGACGTCGGAAGCAACGTCGACGTCACCGTCCGCAGCCCCGAGGTGACGGCCGAAGACGAGGAGCTCTCCGGAAAGCTGGTTACCGACGCCTCGACGGCGAGTCACGTCCGGCTGATCCGGGATCTCGTCGCCGAGCACGAGTCGACGCTGATCTTCGTCAACACTCGCCAGACCGCCGAGGCGCTGGGCTCGCGCTTTACCGAACTCGACCTGCCGATCGGGATCCACCACGGCTCGCTCTCGAAGGAGGCCCGGATCGACGTCGAGGACCGGTTCAAGGCCGGCGAACTCGACGGACTACTCTGTACGTCCTCGATGGAGCTGGGGATCGACGTCGGCCGGGTCGACCACGTGATCCAGTACCAGAGCCCGCGCCAGGTCGCCCGCCTGCTCCAGCGGATCGGGCGCGCGGGTCACCGCCAGGACGAGGTCTCGAGCGGCACCATCGTGACGACCCGCCCCGACGACACGTTCGAGGCGCTGTCGATCGCCCGGCGGGCCCGAGACGGCGAGGTCGAACCCGCCGATATCCACGAGGGGAGCCTCGACGTCGTCGCCAACCAGCTGCCGGCGCTCGTCCAGAGCCGCGGCGACACCCGCCTCGAGGAGGCCGTCGAGACGATCACCCGCGCCTACCCGTTCCGGGACGTCACGGAGGAGACGATCCGCGAGATCCTCGGGGAACTCCACCGCAACCGGATCGTCTGGTTCGACGAGAGCGAAGAGCGCCTCGAGACGACCGGGGGAACCTGGCAGTACGTCTACGCGAACCTCTCGATGATCCCCGACGAGGAGACCTACGAGGTCCACGACATCGCCTCGGGGGGCCAGATCGGCACCCTGGACGAGCAGTTCGTCGTCAACTTCGCCCAGCCGGGCGAGGTGTTCATCCAGCGCGGCGAAATGTGGCGCATCGCCGAGATCGACGACGAGGAGGGCCGGGTGAAGGTGAGCCCGATCGAGGACCCCGCGGGCGAGGTTCCCTCCTGGATCGGCCAGGAGATCCCCGTCCCCGCGGCGGTCGCCGGCGAGGTCGGCGAAATTCGTGCCGTGGCCGAACCGCAACTCGAGACGGGCGCGAGCGCGGCCGCCGTTGGCTGCGAGCTCGCACACCGGTATCCGGCCGACGAACACACCCTCACCGAGGCCTGCTCGCAGATCGAGGATCACCTCCACGCGGAGGCGCCGATGCCGACGGCCGA
>NZ_JBLRWX010000091.1:0-14250 GCF_047921035.1 Natronococcus sp. | reverse complement strand
GCCTCGTCGAGGATCTTCGAGACCATTCGATCGGAGATCGCCTCAACGTGGTGGAGCTTCGACCACAGCGGCGCGTCGGGATCGGACCGGTTGGGATGCGCGTCGAGCCAACGGTTGACATACGGAACCGACGGAATCAGCATGACCGTTCGTCGACCCTGCTTGCCTTCGACCGTGACCTGGAGGCCGTGATCGTGGTCCTGGACGTCGCCGACGGAGAGGTTCTTGAACTCACCGCCACGGAGGCCCGCATCGAACTGGAGTGCGATCATCGCCGCGTCGCGCGCGTTGTAACACTCGTCGATCATCGGCTGGACGTCGTCCTCCCAACGGAGCATGTCGCGCGGGTCCGGCGTCGGGTCGTAGTTCCGAGACGTACTGGTCGGGACCCACTCGACTGCGTCGGGGCAGTCGTCGCCGTCGGTCACGCGCTTTGCGATGACGCGGAGAGCAGCGCGGTAGTCCCGATTCGTCTCCTCGTTGTCGTAGGTGCGGTTGATCCAGGCGACGATCGTCTCGGCAGTATCGCGGTCCTCGATCGCGTCCGAGAGCGAGACATCGAGCTCTTCGGCCATGATCACGCCGTGGCGGAGCAGCTTCTCGTGACGGTAATCGGAGTAGGTCTGTGCGAGGAGATCGAGCCGATCGGAGAAATTGATCAGCAGCTCGCGATCGTCGGCGTCGATCTCATTGCTGTCCTCGGCGCGGGTTCGAAGCCGGTCGATGCGTTGTCGCGTATCAGCGGCCATATTACGCTCATCGACGACAACAGTGTTAAAACTGTAGCTTTGAACCCCGAGTTCACAGCTCTCCACCGGCTTCCGGAAAGGAGTTCGAAGCTCGTCGTGTTGCTGCTCCCCGTTTCGACTGGTACTCTCTCCCCGTACTCATCGTTCGTTCACATGTCTCGACGTTTTGCTCGGCGAGTTCGTAACGCTCACCATCAGAATCGACCCATCCGTCCATCGGAAACCCACGGCGTCGTTTCGATCAGTTCGTTTATCGAACGACGGGGTGGAAGCGAACTGGGAAATCCGAACGCTACGAAACCGACTTCTCGGACTGCTCGGTGTCGTCCGATCGGATATAGACCTCGAGAACGCCGTTTTTGAACCAGGCCGTTTGCATTTCGGGGGAACTCCAGGGAAGTTCGACCCGACCAACGGTGGTGTTCGTTTTCCTGATAACGAGTTCGTTCGTTCTCGGATCGATCCCTGCCGTGAGATCGTCCTTGTCGGCTCCGGGAAGATCAGCGATAACGACAAACTCGCCGTCGTCTCGACGAGTATCGATCAAACACTCCGTGGACCGGGATGTACGTGCTCGCGTTCGTTCCTGCTCGTTCGTGCGCTGTTCCCGATCCGTCCGAGTTCTTCGAGTCGGAGGTCGCGATCG
This sequence comes from Natronococcus sp., assembly GCF_047921035.1. Taxonomy (NCBI): domain Archaea; kingdom Methanobacteriati; phylum Methanobacteriota; class Halobacteria; order Halobacteriales; family Natrialbaceae; genus Natronococcus; species Natronococcus sp. The sequence goes on along the minus strand of NZ_JBLRWX010000091.1, from coordinate 12,855 downwards.
GGGAGGGCCTCTCGAAGATCGCTTCGCGTCTTCTCCAACGACCTTCTCTAATCCCTCCGACAACGATCGCAGTCCTGCTTGAAGCGAACTCTCGATAGCTGTCGCAAGGGAGGGATCCGTCTGTTGGGTATCGCGTCCGGGCGCGTTCGGTTCACTGTCGTCCCGCTCGTTTTCGTCCTTGTTGCCCATGGGGGTCACCTCTGTATCGCGGGTACTCCCTATGTCACGTGCTATCCTCCAACAGAATATATCTCCGGAGTTGGCACTTGCTACGTGTTCTTTTCGGGAGGGGAAAATCGTGTCTCGTCCGGTGGTGAGTTCACCCGTACTGATCTCGAGGTCGACGATGCCGATGAACCCGTCGTCAGCGGTTTCGTCGTGTTCCTGTGGATTCCGGTCCCGCTACCGGCTTCTTGTCGAGCGGATTCGTGAACGAGGAGTCCGCTCCCCGCCGGTGGCGCTATCGGGCTTCCCTGTAGTACGGCCCGAATCGCTGCTCGTCGTTCGCCGAGAGGTCGATCCCGTTCTCGGCGAGCAGTTCGATCATCCGTTTGGTCTCACACTCGTACCACGTCGACAGCACTCGAACGTTCTTCTGCGCGTAATCGTAGTTTCGCTCGAGGACGCGTCTGTCGGTCGGGTCTAGTTGGCGTGCCTTCATTCCATCCCACCTCTGGCGCAGAATCATACATGATTCGTAATAAGCTTGTTGTACGTTATCAATGACTTCTGATGCTGGACTCGAGCGAACGACGTACAGCTCGAGGCCGGGCTCGAGTATCTTCTCGAGAGCTGGCTGGATCGGTCACCTCGTCTCCGCTCCGGAAGGTTGCTCCTCGAGAGCGAATCGGATACGCTCTTTGCCGAGCGGAGATACTGACGTCCCATGACCGAGACAAGTGGAGGGCTGACCGAACAGTCCGCCCTCGGAATCGTCGCGCTGGTGACCGGAGTCCTCGCGACGCTGCTCGTCCTCCCGTACCTCCAGTATGTCCTGCTCGCCGTCGTGCTCGCCTACGCGCTCACGCCGTTCCAGACCGTCCTCGAGCGGGTCCTGAGCCCGACCGCGTCCGCGCTGGCGTTGATCGCGGGCTCGCTGCTCGTGCTCGTGCTCCCGGTGCTGTACGTCCTCGTCGTCGCGATCCGACAGGCGTCGGAGCTGGTGGGAACGATCCAACAGCAGGGGTTGGACACGGTGGCAATCCAGAACGAACTCGAGGGCTTCGGCTACCAGCTCGACCCCGAAGCCGCCGTCGCGGCCTACGAGGCCAACCAGGGCCAGATCGACGACGGCCTCCACGGACTCCACGGCGCGGTCACCGGGACCCTCGAGTTCCTCGGCGGTCTGCCGTCGATCGCGTTCGGGCTGACGGTGACGATGTTCGTCCTCTTCGGGCTGCTCCGGGACGGCGACCGACTGGTCGACTGGCTCCAGACCGTGGTGCCGATCAGCGACGACGCCAGGGACGAACTGTTCGCCGAACTCGACCGGCTCATGTGGGCGTCGGTGATCGGCAACGTGATCGTCTCCGCGATCCAGGCCGTGTTGCTCGGGATCGGCCTCTGGGTGCTCGACGTGCCGGGTGTCGTCCTGCTCACGGTCGCGACGTTCGTGCTCGCCTTGCTCCCGCTCGTGGGAGCGTTCGGGATCTGGGTCCCGGTCTCGATCTACCTCGTCGCCGTCGGACGGCCGCTGGCGGCCCTGGGGCTGGTCGGTTACGGAACGCTCGTCAGCGTCTCCGATATGTACCTCCGCCCGGCCATCATCGGGAAGAGCGGCGCGCTCAGCGCCGCGGTGATCGTCGTCGGGATCTTCGGCGGCGTCGCGGTGTTTGGCGCGATCGGACTGTTCGTCGGTCCCGTCGTCCTCGGCGCGGCCAAGATCTCCTTCGACCTCTTCAGCCGGGAGTGGAACGGCTCGGCGGCGTGAGGGTCTCGCGGGCGCTCGAGCAACGGACGGGTCGAGACGGTTTTTCTCATCGTCCGTCTCTCACCGTAAAAAGTCGCTTTGATACGTTAGGACGAAAAACGGTCTTTCAGAGATGGTAGTCAGCACGCTCCGAAACAGGTCCGGGAGGAAGTCAGCGACGAGACCGGGACCGAAACGACGCATCGATGCGCCGTCACGTCCGTACTGCCCCGTCCGGAGGGGCCGCAATCGGCGGTGAGCGCCCGTGGATCGACGAAATTTCCTCACGGTAGCGGGCGCCACCGCCGCGGGGAGCGCCGCTGCCGTGTACGGCGGCGTCCAGCCGGACTACGATATCGAAGCAATCGATGACAGCGAGGGGATGGTCGTCTTCACGTACGACGACAGCCCGATCGAGGACTACACGCTGACCTACGAGGTCCACCGGGAGTACGACGTCCCCGGTTGCGTCGCGGCCTGTCCCGGCTGGATGGCGGAGTCCGACGAGTTCCTCGAGCCGGCACAGCTCGCCGAGATGCACGAAACCGGCTGGGGAGTCATGTCCCACACGTATCGACACCGCGCGCTCGGCTACATCACCCTGATCGAGGAGGTCGAGGAGGGGGACGACCGGATCTACGTCGACATCAACCGCCACGGCGACGTCGCGGGCGATCCGCTCGTCGTCTTCGACGAGGAGAACCGGGCCGAAGGTACCGTCGCCGGACAGGGAAGCGAGTCCGGTCGGGAGTACATCGACCTCGAGGAACCCCTGACGGAGTCGATCGACGTTTCGGGCTACGTGCGCTATTCCGAGGCGTTCATCCGTGAGATCCTCGAGAAGACGGACGAACAGCTCGAGGCGTGGCGCCTCGACGTGACCGGGTTCGTCTACCCGTACGGTCGGTATCACGGGGTCGCCGAGGACGTCGTCCGGGACCACTACGAGGCGGTCGCGAACCACCGCTACGGCGGCGGCCACAACGAACTCGAGGGACTCGACCCGACGACGATGCGGCGGATGTACGTCGAGACCGACACGGCGAGCGAAGACGACATTGACGAGTTCATGGATACTGCCGCCGAGGAGGACGTCCTCTCGATCGTCGGCGGCCACTCCCAGTTCGACACGCTCACCGAGGATCGCATCCGCTACACCATCGAGGCCGCCCTCGAGCGCGATCTCGCGATCGTGACCCTCGACGAGGCGTTCGCCGTCCTCGAGGAGCGAACCGGGTGAGTTAGTCCCCGGGACCACAGTAGCCCGCAGTCTCAGCTCCCGGGCGAAGCTATCGAAACGAAGAGCGCCAGCGTCTCAAACGGCGACTTGGAGTCGGCTCAGGGCGTCCGCTGTTCCATGTACTCGTCGTGGCTGATCTTCTCGAGGGCATCGGTCGGGAGACAGAGCAGGTCGCTGCGGCGTTTCGGGAGGACGCCGTCCATCACCGCGCCGCTGGCGTAGTCGACGTACCACTCGAGGTCGACCAGTGAGACGTCGTTCGTCTCGAGGATCCGGCCGACGGCGGCTCCCGCCTGCGGAAGTTCCCGCTCGATCGAGTCGGGTAATCGATCCGGACGTACGCGGACCATGTCGCCGGGGCGAAGCGCCATTCACTAGGGGGATCGATCGGATGGAGGTTAATGATTCCGGCTTGCTCAATACTCCCGTCTGCAGAACTGTTCGCCCGGAGAGCCGGACAGGCCGCTTCTCGAGCCCGAATTTCCGGGATCACAGGAACGCCGTCAGGATCAACACGACCGCGACGCCCAGCGCGGGAACGTCCCGTCGGGAAAACGCGAGCGTCGGCAGTGTGGGATTCCAGGAGAAACACCTCGCCCGCAGGGCCAGCGAGAGCCGGTCGGCGCGGTCGAACGTCCGCGAGAGCCCGAGGAGACCGATCGTCGTCGCGCGCTCGAGCGCGCCCCGTTCGGTGCCGAGCCGCGCAGCCGACGCGTCCCGGATCGTCCGCAGGTCGGACTGCACGACAGGCAGGAACCGAAAGACCAGCGCGACGCCGGTTCCGAGCAGCTGCCCGGGCTTTCCGGGAATCGTCCGCTGGATCGCCGCCCGAGACTCCCGAACGGGCGTCGTCCGAACGTAGGCGGCGCTGACGAGGAGGACGAGCAGCACGCGGTAGCTCGCGAGCGCGGTGACGAGACCGGCCTCGAGGTCGAGCCACGGCGGACCGAGGGTCGCGGCCGCGACGAGGGGACCGACCGCGAGGATCACCAGCGCGAACCGGTAGGCGTACAGCGTCCGAAGCACGGGGACCCGCGCGAGCGCCAGTACTGCCGCGGTGAAAACCGAGAGCCCGAGCAGAGCGCGCGGCGCGGTGTGAGCGAGCGCGGTCGCCGCGAAGCCGATCTGGACCGCGAGCTTGCTCCGGGGGTCCAGATCGTGGACGACCGTCTCGCCGGGCTCGTAGGTCAGCATCGCTCCTCGAGATCCGCCCGCGCTCGAGGGACGCGAACCGGCAGTCCGTCCAGTCCCTCGAGGGCCCGCTCGGGGGAGTCGTCGACGACGACCCGTCCGCCGGCCATCGCGATCACGCGGTCGGCCAGGCCGAGGACGTCCCGCAGGTCGTGAGTCGCGAGCAGGATCCCGGTGCCGTCGGCGGCCAGCGCCTCGAGTCGACCCACCACCGAGCGGCGCGCGGGCTCGTCGAGCCCGGTGAAGGGTTCGTCGAGCACCAGATGGGTCGGCTCCATCGCGAGCGCGCCCGCGATAGCCACGCGGGACTGCTCGCCGCCCGAGAGCCGGTCGATCCGTTCGTCCTCGCGTCCCCGAAGGTTCACCGCCTCGAGGGCCTCGGCGACGCGGCGATCGATTTCGGTGCGCTCGAGGCCGAGGTTCGCGGGGCCGAAGGCGACGTCGTCGCGGACGGTCGCGGCGACGAACTGATCCCGGGGGTGTTGGAACACCATTCCGACGCTCGTCCGGGCGCCGATGACGTCGTCCTCGACGGCGGTCCCGTCGACCAGCACCGTTCCCTCGTCGGGACTCAGCAGGCCGTTGCAGTGACGCAGCAGAGTCGTCTTCCCGCTGCCGTTCGCTCCCGCGAGGACGACGAACTCGCCGTCCGGGATCGAGAGCGAGACGTCCTCGAGCACCCGGACGTCGTCGAAGCCGAACGAGACGGAGCGAAACTCGAGCATCAGACGGTGTCGATCCGACCGCTCTCGACGATCGCGACGGCGGCGGCGATCTTCACCAGTTCACCGGGGATGAACGGCAATGCTCCGACGGTAATCGCCTCCCAGAGCTCGAGCTCGAGCAGCCAGGCCATGTAGCCCACGCCCATCCCGTAGATGAGGACGGTCGCGGTGACCAGCGCGACGACGACCAGCGCCGTCGAGACCTCGGCGGGGTCCCGCAGGTCGGTCCCGCGGTGGACGAGCAGCCCGATCAGGCCGGCGGCCAGGGGGTACGACCAGAGGTAGCCGGCCGAATCCCCGACGAGGACGCCGAGCCCGCCGGCCATCCCCGCGAACACCGGGAGTCCGATCGCGCCGGCGGCGAGGTACAGCAGTATCGAGACCGGTCCCCAGAGCGGGCCGAGCAGCAGTCCCGCGAGGAAGACGAACAGCACCTGCAGCGTGATCGGCGCCGGGGAGAACGGGATCGGTATCGCGATCGGTGCCGCCGCGCCGAGCAGCGTCGCGAGCAGGGCCGCTCGAGCGAACGCCTGGACGACGTCGCCGTCGACGAGGTCGACGTCTCTCCGTTCGGTTGCCATACGTCACCACTGCCGTAAACCGTGATCAAAACTTCGGTTTACGGACCGCGTCAGCCGTCGCTGCCGGTAGAGTCACGCCGGAAGGAGGAGTCGTCGGTTAGTGCTGGTGACCGGTCGCCTCGGCGAAGGTCTGCCCGAACCGCTCCTCGAACTGGTCCATGATGCGTTCCTCCTGGGCCTCGAGCTCCGGATCCGACCCCTCGCCGTGGTGGACGATGTGGTGGGCGCGGCTGGCAAAGGAGAGGAGGGTGATGTCGCCGACGGTCTCGGCGGCGTCCTGGTCACCCTCGGCGAGGAGGTCGATGAGTCCGGACGGGAGCGTGACCTCGTCGGTCTCGTCGTCGTCGGTCGAGATCGTAATCGTGGTCGTGTCGACGTCGTCGGTCATACCCCGAGGGAGGGGTGGCGCACCTAAAGACCCTGTGGCTCGGCCGTGCTCGAGGGGTGTGGTGTGATAGCTCCCCGCGAGGCTTTTGCTCCTCGGCGACGAACGGACTGGTATGCCCACTATCGAACTCGAGGCGGAGACCGTCGAACGGCTGGACGGACTGCGCATCGAGGACGAGTCCGACGACGAGCTCGTCGTGGAGCTGATCAACATCTACGAAGCCAGCGAGTACACGCTCTTTCACGCGGGCTAAGGGAACGTGACGGGTCGCTGACGGTCTCAGTCGCCGGCTGCGGCCTGCCGGACCGACTCCCAGCGCCCCTTCGACTCGAGCTGGTTCTGCAACTCGTCGGCGTACTCCTGGGTGAGCTGTTCGGCCGCCCGAAGCTGTTCCTCCCGGTCGTCGCCGCCGTCACCGCCGAGGCCGAGCGCGCCGAGGATGGAGTCGACGACCCCGCCCGAGGACCCCGAGGCACCCGGGGTGCCGCCACCGCCGCCCTGACCGCCCATCGCGCCCATCTGCTGTTCGACGTTCTCGAGTTCGGGGATGATCTGGTCGACCTTCTCGGTGTTGGCGACGATCCGCGCCCGCTCGGGATCGTCGGCGTCCTCGATCTCGAACTCGGCGGCGGTCATGATCAGGCTCCACTGCTGGCTCGAGAACCGCGAGTCCTGGACGCGTGCGGAGAACTCCTGATCGACGGTCATCCGTTCGCCGACGATCCGGTCCGTCCACGAGGTGTCGCTCATGGCCGTCGATTGCGCGGGTGTGCGTATCAGCGTTTCCCTCGCCGCAGCGCCGACGGGAGGCGATCCTGGGCTCATACGGATTGCTGTACCGATTTACCGGCGCAACCGCGACCCGGGCGGCGGTTGCGCCGGAAATGACTTACAGTAAACCGTATCAATCGAGGCGTTCCGAGCGTTCGGCGTGACGAGTCGAGAGCGCGACGTACCGATCGGCCGTCTCCTCGAGGCGCGGGTCGTCGATCTCGGCTTTCGGTTCCGCGGGCGCGCCGGCGACGAGCGTCTCGGGTTCGACCTCGGTTCCCTCCGTGACGACGCTGCCGGCCGCGACGACCCCTCCCTCGCCGATCCGGGCGCCGTCGAGGACCACGGCGTTCATCCCGACCAGCGCGCGCTCGCAAACGGTCGCGTCGTGGACGATCGCGCTGTGGCCGACCGTGGCGTAGGGCTCGAGTTCGGCGTCCTCGTGGAGGACGGCGTTGTCCTGGACGTTCGCGCCCTCGCCGACGACGATCCGGCCGTGGTCGCCCCGGAGAGTCGTATTCGGCCAGACGCTGGCATCGGCCTCGAGGACGACGTTCCCGATCACGACCGCGCTCTCGTCGACGTACGCCGAGTCGGCGATCTGCGGTTCCGTGCCGTCGAATGAACGAAGCATGGCGGACATCTCTCGCGAACGGGGCTTGAATCTACCGTCGGTCGAGGCGTATTCGAACCGAGCCTCGTATAAATACCAATGTATGTTGGCAGTAGCTCTAATGCGGTATCCCCACTACCCAGAAGTAGGCAGTGGACGGACGTACCGGAATACATCCGTAGCCCGCTGCCGTGCATCGAAGGCCCCATCTTCGACCCAGGAAGTCTACCCCGCTTCCGTTCCCCGAAGACGGTCACCTTCGACGTGGAGGGTTCGACCCCGCTTCCGTTCACCCAAGACAGTCACCTTGATCAGGGGGGTCAGACCCCGCTTCCGTTCTGCGACTTCCTTCCCTTTCCGCTCGACTCGAACGCCGAGTCGCGTCGCCGACCGAAACCCCACGAGTCGGCGATCAGTCGATCGAGCGACTCGAGACGACGGCGGTCGACGGATCGATCGCCGCCGGACCGTCGATCGAGGGCGCGATCGCTTCCCGCCCCGGGTCGTGATCCCGAAGTTCCGCCGGGTCTGTCGGCGCCTCGCGCTCGGTCTCGAGCGTCGTCTCCTCGCCGTCGGTCGTCACCACGACGTGGCCGTGAACCCCGGTCCAGTAGGTTTCGATACCCCGGTCGGCGAACGACTCGAGGACCTCGTCGTGGGGGTGGCCGTACTGGGAGCCCTCGGCGCTCGAGATCACCGCCACCTGGGGGTCGACGGCGTCGAGGAACGGCTCGGTCGAGGACGTCGAGGAGCCGTGGTGGCCCGCCTGGTAGACGTCGGCCGCGAGGTCGTCGCCACGCTCCTCGAGGAGTCGCCGTTCGGCGTCCCGTTCGGCGTCGCCAGTCGTCAGGTACGAGAAGTTGCCGAACTCCACGGTGAGGGCGACGCTGTTGTAGTGGAGGTCGTCGCCCGAGTCGCCCTCGGGCGGGTTCAGCACCGTCGCATTGGTGGCGTCGTCCTCGAGGGGAAGCTCGTCGCCCTCGGCGACCTGAAACAGCGTGACCTCGTACGTTTCGACGGCTTCGAGGTAGCGGTCGTAGGTCCCGCTCGTGTGGACGACCCCCGAATCGTAGGCCGCGCCGACCCCCTCACCGTCTTCCTCGAGGTGTTCGATGACGGCGGCGTGACCCCCGATGTGATCGGCGTGGGCGTGGGTCGCGACGAGGTGGTCGATCCGGTCGACTTCGTGGCGCTCGAGGTAGTCGATGACGTCCCGGCCGTCGTCGCGCCAGTCGCCGGTGTCGATCAGGATCGTCTCCCCCGACGGCGTCACGACGAGGGCCGCGTCGGCCTGGCCGACGTCGACGTGGTGGATCTCGAGTTCGCCGGTCGGCTGCTCGGTTTCGATCTCCTCGCCGTCCCCGCTGGCGCCGTCGTCGCCGATACAACCGCTCAACGCGAGAAGCACGACGGCGACGACGATCAGGGCGGTTCGTCTGGTACGGGAGTCGAAACGACCGGACACTACCTACGTTCGCGGCGGTCGGGAAAGAAGTAGTTCTCGGTTCTAGAAGGCGTCGCCCTGGAAGTCGGTGTCGGCGTGGAGGTCCGATTTCAGCGCGTCGTGGACCTTACAGAGCTCGAACGCCCGGTCGATTACCTTCTGCCCGGTCTCGTCGTCGACGTCGCCCTCGACGCGGATGTCGAAGTGAACCGACTCGAGTTTGTCGTCGTCGTTGAGTTCGCCCGTCGACTCGATCTCGATCCGGCCGAGGTCGCCGGCGTCGCGCTGCTGGCCCCCGACGCGCAGTGCGGGGACGTAACAGGACGCGTACGCCGCCAGCAGGCTCTCGAGGGTGTCCGGCGCTTCCTCGCCTTCGGCGTCGATCGTCGTCTCGAACTCGCCGATCTCGTTCGTCGCGCTGAACCCCTCCTCGGAGACGGTGGTGACTTGTTTCGACATCGCAGTCTGGACAACCACTGCCGTCGCCGTAAACGTTGTTCTCGGGGGCAACACCGTCCGGTTCGAGTTCGCGCGGAATAAAAGACGGATACGTCCGACCGCTTCAGCTCTCGAGTTCGAACGGCTCGTCGGCCTCGAGGACGTGGACCTCGGCGTCGCTGCCCGTCCCCGCGACCTCGCTTTCGAACTGCTCGGGGTCCTGCTCGATCGGCGGGAACGTATCGTAGTGCTGGGGGAACGCGTGGTCGACGTCGAGCCAGTCGACGGCGACGGCGGCCTGCCAGGGCCCCATCGTGAAGTGGTCGCCCATCGGTACCGCCGCGGCGTCCGGTTCGAGGTACGGACCGATCACCTCGCGCATCTCGGTCATCAGCGAGGTGTCGCCCGCGTGGTAGAACGTCGTCGACTCCTCGTCTGCGACCTGGGTCGGTTTCGTATCGGAGATCACGAATCCGGCGGGCATGCCCGCGCTCGCGTCCGGCTCGGTCATGATGCCGTTGGTGTGGTCGGCTCGAACCATCGTGACGAACGCGTCCTCACACTCGACGGTCCCGCCGAGGTTCATCCCCATCCCGCCGACGGCGTCCTCGAAGCCGAACTCCTCCTCGCAGTAGGAGACGAGTTCGGGGGTCGCGACCAGCGTCGCGTCGCTGAACTCGCCCGCGTCGGCGATGTGATCGGCGTGGCCGTGCGTGAGCAGGACGTAGTCCGGGTCGTCGACGTCCGACGGCTCGAGATCCGTCTTCGGGTTGTCGAAGAACGGGTCGATCAGCAGGTCGGTGTCGCCGACGGTGACGTGCCACGTCGAGTGGCCGTGCCAGGTGAGTTCCATAGCAGGCCAACGGTTGGTCGGAAACCGTCTTAAAACTGGCCGCGGGAACTGCCGTGGCCCGCCCACGATGCGGGTAGCTGCCGGACGCGGGCGAGCCGGCAACCCGCGGGCCGATGCCGTGGCGTTTTTTATCCGGCTCCCTTACAGCGGGGTATGCTCTCACTTTCGCTCGAGGAGTTCATGGTCGAACTGAACGAGGGATCGATCAAGAACGTCGGTCCGACGAACAAGTCCGCGACGGTCAAGCTGTTCGACGTCGAGGAGGCCGAGGCCCGCGAGTTCGGCGACAAGCGGGTCAAACTCGTCTTCGAGGACGAGGACGGCAACGAGGTCCAGGTGTCGCTGTTCCCCGAGGACGTCCGCAAGATCGTCGAGGACGTCGAGGCGCTCGAGGACGACTCCCCCGTTTTCGAGTGAACGAGGGTCGATCCCGGGGGAGTTCCGCGCGCGGATCGAACGGTACTGCCGCGAACGCATTCCGACAACCGTTTTAGGGCGAAACTGCTTGGTCCGTGTAGATGGGTAACTGTATCATCTGCGGTACGTCTGTCGACGGCGAGATCTGCGAGAGTCACGAGGAGGATGCGGTCTTCGAGTTCCGCGGGACCGCACCCTCGCAGCTCACCCCCGGTCGCTACTACCGGGGAACCGTCGACGGCTACGCCGACTTCGGTGTCTTCATCGACGTCGGCGACCACGTCACCGGCCTGTTGCACAGAAGCGAACTGGACAAGCGACTCGAGAGCCTCGACTGGGAGCCCGGCGACGAGGTCTTCGTCCAGGTGCTCGACGTTCGGGACAACGGCAACGTCGACCTCGGCTGGTCGATCCGCCAGCGCGAACGCGAGTTCCGCGGTCACCTGGTCGAGACGGCCGACGACGAGTTCCTCCCCGAGGAGGTCGAGGACGAGGCCGACGAGACCGACGCCGGACCGAGCGCGAGCGACGGTAACGCTGACGCCGGTCCCAGCGCGAGCGACGGTAATGCTGACGCCGGCCCCAGCGCGAGCGCCGACGACGCCGGACCGAGCGACGACTCGAGTCCGTCTACCGGCGGCGCCGAGACGGTCGCCGCCGAGAGCGGCTCCGTCGCCGCCGAGACGACGACGGTCTCGACGTCCGCGACCGACGACGCCGCCGACGCCGAACCCGAAGCCGAGCCGGCGCTGAAGCGAACGACGATCGACGCCATCGAGAACCAGGTCGGCAGCGTCGTCCGCCTCGAGGGCGAGATCACCGGCGTCCGCCAGACCTCCGGCCCGACGGTCTTCGAACTGCGCGACGAGACCGGCACCGTCGAGTGTGCGGCCTTCGAGGAGGCCGGCGTCCGGGCCTACCCCGACGTCGACGTCGAGGACGTCGTCGCCCTCGAGGGCGAGATCGAACGCCACCACGGCGATCTGCAGGTCGAGACCGAGACCCTCGAGGTCCTCGAGGACGAGGCCCGCGAGACCGTCGTCGACCGCCTCGAGAGCGCGATCGAGCGCGAGGCCCGACCGGCCGACGTCTCGCTGCTGGCCGACCACGACGCGGTCGCGGCCGTCGAGGAGGAGATCGGCGACGCCGCGACGGCGATCCGGCGCGCGATCATGGAGGCCCGTCCCGTCGTCGTTCGCCACGCCGCGACCGCCGACGGCTACGTCGCCGGCGCCGCCATCGAGCGCGCCGCGCTCCCACTGATCCGCGAGAAACACACCCGCGAGGACGCCGAGTACCACTACTTCGAGCGCCGCCCGCTCGAGGGTCGGGTGTACGACATGGACGCCGCGACCGACGACGTCACCTCGATGCTCGAGGCCCGCGACCGTCACGACGAGCAGCTGCCGCTGGTCGTGCTCGTCGGCACCGGCGCGACCGCCGAGTCCGTCGACGGCTACGAACTGCTCTCGCTGTACGGCGCCGAGGCGCTGGTGATCGACGACAGCCGCGCCGACGAGGAGATCGTCGACGCCGTCTCGGCGGCCGTCGCGCCGTCGCTTTCCGGCGCCGATGTCGCCGACCTGACCTCGACCGCCCTCGCGGCGAACGTCGCCGCCCACGTCAACGACGACGTCCGCGGCGACCTCGAGCACCTCCCGGCGGTCAGCTACTGGGAGAACGCTCCCGAGGCGTACCTCGAGCTGGCCACCGAGGCCGGTTACGACGAGACGGACATCTCCGAGCGACGCGAGGCCGTCGCGCTCGAGGCGTTCTACCAGAGCTACAAGGACAAGCGCGAACTCGTCGCAGACCTGCTGTTCGACGGCAACGCCGACCTCGCGGCCCACGTCTCCGAACAGTTCCGCGACAAGCTCGAGACCGAACTCGAGACCGCCCGCGAGAACCGCTCGGTCCAGGAGGTAGACGGGCTGACCGTCACCGTCCTCGACACCGACGCCTTCACCCACCGGTACGACTTCCCGACGACGATCCTGCTGCTCGACGCACTTCACCGCCGCGAGCGCGAGGAGTCGGCCGCCACGCTCGGTATCGGCGACGACGAACTCCACGTCCGCACGACCGAGGCGATCGACGTCCGCGCGCTCGGTAACGCGATCGCCGAACGGGTTCCGAACGGCGGCGTCCACGTCGTCGGCGGGCGGGACGGCCACGTCGAGTTCCTCAAGTATCCCGGCAAGTTCCCTTTGACCAGGGCCGTCGGGTTGATGGCAAGCCTCAGCGGGAACGCACGGACCCAGGCCGACTGGTTCTCCGGCGAAAAG
>NZ_JBLRWX010000090.1:0-14457 GCF_047921035.1 Natronococcus sp. | reverse complement strand
TGTTGTAGCGTTCTACCGGTGATCGCTCGGGCGGGGACAGCGATCACCGGTAAAGAACTACAATAGTCCGTATGAGACGGACTGCCGTACCGATTTCGCGGCGCGACCGCAGTTCGATGGGGTTGCGCCGGAGCTGACGTACGGCGGTCCGTACGGGGACGTCGGTACCCGCTCCCTACCGAGGCGAACGCCCGTGGACCGACACCGACGTTTATAACCGTCGACGTGGGAGTGGGTCGCATGTACGAACTCGCAACCGCGGTCCCGCTCCAGCTCGGCGGCGTCGACTTCCTCTACTGGGCAGTCATCTTCTTCGTCCTCGCGCTCGTCGCCGCCGCGGTCGGCGCCGGCGGCGTCGCGGGCGTCTCGATGGAGATCGCGCGGATCTTCGTGCTGATCTTCATCGTGCTCGCGGTGATCGCGCTCCTGTTGTAGTCGGTTCCGCCTCGGGCGAGGATCCGGTTCGACGTCGGCGGATCCCGATCGTCGTTCGCTCTTTCGCAGGTACCGATCGACGAGTATCGCCCCTGTACCTCTCGGATGCCAATCTCGGGCCGGATCGGCCGTCGTGAAGACCGAACCTACTCGCAGGCTCCGATCAACACCGGCTCGCGGATCTCGAGGGCGGTCTCGAACTCGTCCTCGCGGTCGGTGCGCCGGCCGATCCGCAGCAGCTGCTCCTCGTGGGCGCGTTCGACGGCCGACAGCTCGCGGTCGCTCATCCCCAGCTCCTCGCCCAGCGCCGCCCAGTGGCCCGTCTCGACGGCGAACGCCTCGAGCCCGTCGCCCTCGTAGAGGCGTTCGTACTCGCGGCGGTAGCGCTCGCGGTCGGCCGCCAGCCGTTCCTGGGCAAGATCGACGAGATCCGGCAGCCGGGTCGGCGTGACGCTCGCCTTCGCGGCGGTGAGCAGCAGGATCTGCCCCTCGATGGGGTCGCCGGCCATCAGCCACCCGCGCGCATCGCCTTCTGGGCGAAGTCCTCGATCAGCGGCTCGAGCACGTCGGGATCGCCCTCGAAGACGACCGTCACCTCCGTCAGCGTCAGCGACGGGCCGATCCCGACCGTCTCGGAGGAGAGCGTCGCCGTCCAGTCCTCGCCCGTGACCGTCTCGTCGTCGACGCGCTCTCCGCCGAGGTTCGTCAGGTACCGCCTCGCGAGTCGTTCGGAGATCCCGCGAAAGGAGCGCTCGATCCGCGTCCGTTCTGTCATACCCCTCGTTCGGCCGCCGGAGAAATAAAGTTCCCTCAGACGACCGCTCGCAGCACGACGACCGAGACGACCCCGGTACACAGCGCCAGCAGGATGCTCTCGGTGCGCCACATCACGGCGACGACGACGACCCCCGCACCCCACTCGGCGGGTCCGCCGGCCGCCAGTTCGGGGCCGAGGACGGCGATCACGATCGCGCCCGGCAGCACCGAGAGGGCGGCCTCGAGGCGCTCGCTCGCCTCGATCCGGTTGAGCAGCCAGAGTCCGCCGGTCTTGGTCGCGTAGGTGACGAGGGCCATCGCGAGGACGACGCCGACGACGACCGGCTCGAGCGAGAGCGCGCCGTCACCGATCATGGCGGATCACCTCGACGACCGCCGCGGCGAGCCCGCCAAGCAGGATGTACCACCGGCCGGGAAGCGCCTCGGCGGCGATCACCGCGGTTCCGAGCGACGCCATCCACGGGACGAGCGACGAGCGCCCCTCCCAGAGTTCGGCCGCCAGCGCGAGAAACACCGCCGCGAGGACGAAGTCGACCCCGTACTGCGCGGGATCGCCGATCGTCTCGCCCGCGAGCGCGCCGACGACCGTCGACGCGACCCAGAACGTCCAGATCGCGATCCCGCTGCCCAGCAGGAAGGCGCCGCGTCTGTTACCCGCCCGGAAATCCCGCATCGTCAGCGCCCAGTTCTCGTCGGCCATAAAAAACAGGCTGCCGTAGGCCTTCGAGGCCGACAGGCGTCTGAACCAGGGCTGGAGCGCCGCGCCCATCAGCGAGTACCGCAGGTTGATCGCGAACGTCGTGACGACGATGGCGGCGATCGGGATCGGATCGGCCCACAGCTCGACGGCGACGATCTGGGAGGCACCGGCGACGACCAGCGCGCTCATCAGCGCCGCCTCCGCGACGCTCAGCCCGACCTGATTCGCGAGGACGCCGAACGCGACGCCGTAACCGGCGACGCCGAACGCGACCGGGACGCAGGTGACCAGTCCCGCGCGGATCCCCCGCCAGCTGAAGGTTACCGGCTCTCGATCGGCGCCGTCCGCTCGCCGATCCGGTTCGGTCGTCGCGTCACAGTCGGTCGTCTCGGGTTCGGAGTCTATCGCCACGCTCTACGACCGACTCCGAGTACGGTCCGTAAATCCCTCTCGAAAGCGGTCGAACCGTCGTCGATCGAAACGGGTTATCCGCCCGCGACCGGTGGAAACACCGACAGCGTATCCCCCTCCTCGAGGGCAGTGGCGGGGCCCTCCATGTGGACGACGTCGCGACCGTTCTTCAGCACGCTCAGCTGGGGTCGGATCTCGCCGTCCTCGAGCAGCTCCCCCTCGAGGTCGTCGTACTCGGCCTCGAGCGCGCCGAGGACGTCGCCGACGGTCGCGTCGTCCTCGAACGAGGACGTCAGTTCCTTCTGGCCGACCGCCTCGCGAAAGGTGGCGAAGAATCGCAGATCGAGCTCCATACCGGGTGATCGGAGGCCGGAACCATAAGTCCGGCTCTCGTCCGGACCGCCGTCGGTCAGTTCCGGAGTGACGGCAACCGTCCTGCGCCCTCCGGTACGTCGGGACGGCAACCCGTCTCAGTCGTCGCCGAAGAACGCACGGCACAGCTTCGCCTCCGCGCCACGGAGGTGTTCGTGGAACGTCGGCCGCGAGACGTCCATCGTCTGTGCGAGTTCCTCCCCGGTCGTGGGTCGGGGCCACTCGAAGTAGCCCGCGAGGTAGGCCCGCTGTAGGGCGGTGAACTGTCGGTCGGTGAGCGATGCCTCGAGCCGCGAGGCGAACTCGTGGCGCGAGCGACCCTCGCTCTCGCGCTGGTGAAAGGAGACGACGTCGGTGCCGTCGTACCGGTCCTCAATCGCCTCGACGATCGACCGGACGTTCGCCGACCGCGGGATCTCGAGCGAGAGTCTGGCGCTCCCGTTCTCGCTTTCGATCGTCTGCGTCCGAACGCCTCGATCGGAGAGCCAGCCGACCGGATCGTCGTCGTCGCGTAGCTCGATCAGACAGCTCCCCTCGTGCTCGACCAGCACCTCGAGGGAGACGTCCGGGAGCTCGGCCGCGGCTGCCCGAAGGGCCTCCCCGGTCGTCCCCTCGGCGGTGAACAGCGACGCCGTCCCGTCGCCGGTGCGGTGGACCGACCGTCGGTACTCGAGACGGGCCTCGCTCCCCGCCGACAGCGCGACCGGCGCGAACGCGGGGTCGGTGAGTTCGATGTCGACGGCGACGACGGCGTCGGTCGCGAGCGTGCGACTGGTCTCGCGGGCGTTGACGCCGCTCGCGACCGCACGGGCCAGCGCCGAGAGGATCACGGACTCGCGGTCGTCGATCGGCCGATCGCGGTCGGTACAGACCGTCAACACCCCGTAGTCGATTCCGTTGTACCGAAGCGGGAACGAGGCGTGGGTCCTCTCACCGTCGCCGTCGACGGCGAGGGCGTGCGTCTCGAGGGCCTTGGCGGCCGGATGCTCGTCGCCGATCGACGACGCCTCGACGGGGACGCCCGCCCGTTCGCGGATCTCGATCCGGTCGGTGGCCGGATCCCGCTCGCCGATCCAGGCGCCGTCGTAGGCCGTCTCCGCCGCGATACGCTCGCAGACCGCGTCCTCGAGCTCCGACCGGGAGGTCGAGCCCGCGACGACTTCGGTGACGTCCTGGATCAGCCCCTCGACTCGCTCGAGGATGTACTTCAGCTCCTCGGTTTGGCGCTCGAGCTCGAGTTCGGCCTCCTTACGGGCGGTGACGTCGTTCTGGAAGCCGACGTAGTGGGTGACCTCGTCGTCGTCGTTGCGCACGGGAGCGATCGTCACCTCGTTCCAGAAGGCCGTGCCGTCCTTGCGGTAGTTGACGAGTTCGACCGTGACGGGCCGTTCCTCGTCGATCCCCGCGCGCATCTCGGCGATCGCCTCGGGGTCGGAGTCCTCGCCCTGCAGGAGCCGACAGTTGCGCCCGACGACGTCCTCGTAGCCGTAGCCGGTGATCTCCTCGTAGGCCTCGTTGATGTAGACCAGCGGGTTGTCCTCGCGGCCCGGGTCGGAGATGGTGATCCCCACCGGCGCCTCGTTGATCGCCCGGTCCTTGACCGCCCGGTCGCTCGCCGGGGGTTCCTGCTCGCCGAGGCGTTCGAACGCGATCGTCGCCCCCTCCTCCCCGCGGTGGATCCGGACGTCGTACTCGGCGGTCTCGAGGGAGACGTGGCGGGCCGTCCCGACGGTCGTCTCGGTCAGGGCGGGCTCGATGCGCTCCCAGTGGGAGTCGAGAACCGGCTCCGGGTCTCGAGGGAGCGCTCCCTCCTGAAGGTCGAACTCCGTCCGGGCGGCCTCGTTCGCGAACGTGATCACCCCGTCGGTCACGGCCAGGATGGGATCGACGAACCACTCGAGGGCGGCCGTCGCGGTCCCGCCCCCGGGCTCGTGTGTTTCGCTGACGCTGTCCATACACCCTCGTACGAAGGCGACGCCTAAGAACCATGCTGATGGAATCGATCTATCAACGAAACCGGAATGAACGTTATAACTTATCACGTTATATGCTATCATATGTCCGTGTACCAGTCTCCGTTCGAACGGCTGCGAGAGAAGTTCGACGACTCCGAACTCGAGTGTCGACACTGCGGCTACCGCGACGACAGCGGCTGGAACGTCTCGACGAGCGGGAGCCGCGTCCAGTACCGGTTCGTCTGTTCGTCCTGCGACGGCGTCGAAACGAGAGAGATGCGCCTCTGATCGCGAACTCGAGGCGTCGTCGCTGCCGTTCCCAGACGAAGGCGCTTTAGGTGCCGGACCGCTTTCCTCTCTCAATGAGTCACCCCACGCCCGACGTCTACGAGCAGGGCAAGGGCATGGACGCCCACAACAAGGTCATGCGCGAGATCCGCTCGCGCAAGGAGGCCAGCTACGACCCTCACGAGCCGACCCGCGTCTGGCTCGACGAGGACAACACGCCGAACGGCGTCAAGCGGAGCCTGACGATCATTCTCAACACCGGCGGCTGTCGCTGGGCCCGCGCCGGCGGCTGTACGATGTGTGGCTACGTCGCCGAGAGCGTCGACGGCGGCAGCGTGAGCCACGACGCCCTGATGGACCAGATCGACGTCTGCCTCGCCCACGAGGAGGAAGAGGGGGACGAGCCCGCCGACCTCATCAAGATCTACACCTCCGGTTCGTTCTTAGACGAGCGCGAGGTGGGCGCCCGCTCGCGGCGAGCGATCGCCGACGCCTTCGCCGACCGCGAGCGGATGGTCGTCGAGTCGCTGCCCGACTTCGTCGACCGCGAGAAGATCGCCGACTTCACCCGCCACGGCGTGAATACGGACGTCGCGATCGGGCTCGAGACCGCGACCGACCGGGTGCGCCACGACTGCGTGAACAAGTACTTCGACTTCGCGGACTTCGAGGACGCCTGCGCCGAGGCCGCCGAGGCTGACGCGGAGGCGGGCGACGACGCCGACGCGGGGATCAAGGCCTACCTCCTGATGAAGCCGCCCTTCCTCACCGAATCGGAAGCCGTCGCGGACATGATTTCCTCGGTCGAGCGCTGTGCGGCCGTCGAGGGCTGTCACACCGTCTCGATGAACCCCTGTAACGTCCAGCGCTACACGATGGTCGACGACCTCTACTTCGAGGACGGCTACCGGCCGCCGTGGCTCTGGTCGGTCGCGCACGTCCTCCGCGAGACGGTCGACGTCGACGCCATCGTCGTCTCCGATCCCGTCGGCCACGGCTCGGATCGCGGCCCGCACAACTGTCAGGAGTGCGACGACCTCGTCCAGAAGGCGATCAAGGACTTCGACCTTCGCCAGGATCCGTCGGTCTTCGAGCAGGTCTCCTGTGACTGCGAACTCACCTGGGAGGCCGTCATGGAACACGAGCGGAGCTTCAACCAGCCCCTGACCCGCTAACGGGGATCGACTCCGTCTCGAGTCGTACCGACCTCGTCCGGATCGGCCCGCGGTAGCTCGAGCGTGACGACGGTCCCCCGGGGCTCGTTGTCGGCGATCGTCAGCCGACCGCCCGACTGCGAGACGGCCCAGTTGACCAGCCAGAGGCCGAGGCCGCTCGTGTGTCGGAGCTGCGTGATCTCTCGCTCTTCCCGGAGCAGCTCCCGCTCTTCGGGCGGGATGCCGGGGCCGTCGTCGGCGACCGACAGCGTCACCAGATCGTCGGTCGGCCGATCCCGAACCGCAATCTCGATCGAGGGCTTCCCGTCGTGGTGTTCGGCCGCGTTCTCGAGGAGCTGCGAGACCGCCGCCTCCAGGTACTCCCCGCCGGGGACCGGAGCCGGCCCCGAGATCGAGCGCTCGAGCTCGACGTCGGGAGCGGCGTTCTCGAGCCGGGTCGTCGCCCGTTCGGCGAGCGCGGCGACGTCGATCGGTCGGGTGTCGGCGCCGTCCCGGCTGAGGGTGCATTCGACGGTTCTGGACTTCTCGGCCAGCGAGATGAGTTCGCTCGCCCGCTCCCGAATCGACTGGACGTACTCCGCGTCCTCTCCATCGACCCGATCGGCGAGCAGGTCGGCACAGCCGTCGATGACGTTCATTCCGTTTCGCAGGTCGTGTCGTAACACCCGGTTCAGGATCTCGAGACGCTTTCGTCGCCGCTTCTGCTCGGTCACGTCGGTGTAGATCGCGAATGACCGGTTCCCGGCCTCGCCGAGTTCGATCGGAACGATCCGCAGCATGAACTCGCGGAAACCGTCCGCGGTTCGGCGTCTCACCTCGGCCTCGACGACCGAGCCCTCGTCGCTACATCGGTTGATCGCCTCCGCCGCGTTCCGGTCTTCGACCGGGACGATGTGGGCGTCCAGCGAATCGCCGACCAGCTCCGCCTCGTCGTAGCCGAACGTCCGCTCGAACGCGGGGTTGACCGCTTCGACGATCGGCTCGCCGTCGCGGTGTCGGACGCTGGCGACGGCGTCCGGAACGTTTTCGAACAGCGCCGCGAATCGATCGCGTTCGGCCCTGAGTTCCGACTCCGACTCGAGCTGGTCCAGCCTGTCGGTGACGTGAGAGAGCAGCAGTTCGACCAGCTCCTCGTCGTGGCCGTCGAACGCGCCCGGTTCCTTCGCGGCCGCCTGGAAGACGCCGTGGTCGCCGATCGGGGCACTCAGCAGCGACGCGTAGGCGCCGGCGTCCGCCGCCGCGTCCTCGCAGCGCTCGACGTCGTCGATCCGGTACGTTCGCCCGGTCCGGTAGGTCTTCCCCGCGATCCCCGTCTCGATCGGGATCCGTTCGACGTAGTCCGCGTCGTCGAGGTGCGAGGAGAGCGCGACCTTCACGAGCGAGTCGCCGACCGCTCGATCGACGACGCAGACGTCGAACTCGAGGACGTCCTCGGCCGTCTCGACGATCAGCTCGTAGATCTCCTCGGGACGGCGACAGTCGTCCAGGCGGGAGGCGACCTCGTGGAGGCTCTCGATCTTCGCTCGACGCTCTCGGAGTTCGCGCTCCATCCGCTTGCGGTCGCTGATGTCGCGGACGACCCCGACCGATCCCTCGAGGTCGCCGTCCGGACACAGCAGCCGCGTGGTCGCCTCGCAGGGAATCCGGTCGCCCGACTCGGTCAGCACGGTCACCTCGTAGGTCGCAGCGTCCCCGGCTCCTGGCTCGAGTTCGCCGAGCCGGTTTCGGGCCCGCTCGGTGCTCTCGTCGGTCAGCACGGTCGAAAAGTGTTCGCCGACGAGCGCCTCCCGGTCGTAGCCGGTTACCGACGCGAGCATGTCGTTGACGGTGACGAACCGCCCCTCGTGATCAGTCGCGTACACGCTGTCGCCGACGGCCTCGACGATCGTCTTCGCGCGCTCGAGTTCGCGCTGGCGTGCCGTCCGGTCGAGGGCGGCCTCGGCGGTCGCGGCGAGCACCCGCACCAGGTTCATATCGGCGGCCTCGAGCTCCCGTCCACCGACCGAACAGACCGACAGCACGCCGTGCTCGCCCAGCGGGTAGACGATCGCGTTACCGAGGGGAAACTCGAGGTAGTACGGAAGGCGTTCGGTCGAGGCGTCCTCGACGACCAACGGCTCCCCTCGCCCGTAGACCTTCCAGAGGAGGCCGCCGCCGGGGGAGACCGGCGATCGATCGACGCTGTCGTCGGCCAGTCGCGAAGCCGTCGCCGCGAGTTTGAGGGACTCGCCGTCCTCGTCGGCGAACCAGACGCCGGCCAGCGACCGATCGAGGACGCTCCCGGTCGCGTCCATGACGATCTCGGCGATCGCCTCGGGCGAGGACGCGCCCATGAGCCGACGCGTCGTCTCCTGGAGCGCCTCGAGGGCGGTCGCCCGCTCGAAATCGTCGGTGATGTCGCGGGCAAAGGAGAGCACGCGAACGACCTCGCCGTCCTCGATCAGCGGCGTGTTGACCCACTCGCAGATGACCTCGGTGTCGTCCTTGCGAACGTTCCGGGTGACGGTCCGGGACGACTCCTCGAGGTCGGCCTCGACGAGCAGCTCCCAGTGGGCCGCGACGTCGGCACGGTCGCGCTCGCCGACGACCAGCTCGAACGCCGACGAACCGAGCGCCTCCGTTCGGTCGTAGCCGAACAGCGCCGTCGCCGCGGGGTTCCAGCTCGTCGCCTCGAACGACCGGTCCCACTCGATGATCGCGAGCGGGGACTGTTCGACGAGCAACTCGAACCGGCTCGAGTCCACGTTCGACCGGGGGGCGGAATCGGAACGCAACGCCGCGAGGCGCGAGCGAAGCGTCTCGAGACCCTGGGACTGTGGCACGTAGCCGTCGGCACCGGCCGAAATCACCTCACCGGCCAACTCCTCGCTGCCAGCCGACGGGAAGACCACGAGCGGAACGTCGGGTCGGCGGCTCCGAATCAGCGAACAGAGTTCAGGGCAGGTCGCGTCGGGTACGCCACTGGTCGCCACGACGCAGGCTGCGCTCTCGAGCGCCGCCAGGCAGTCGGCGACCGTCTCGACGATCTCGTCGACGATCTCGTCGACGTTCGGCGGAACCGAAGATCCCACACAGACGACGTGCGTTGCCGTATCCATAACCCAGTAGCCGCGATAGCCGGGCTCGTCCGCTCGACCACCCCGAACGGATAGATACCCAGCTTCAGCTGACTGTCTCTAAATAAAATAGATAATGGAATAAATATATCGGTGGAGATTAAAATTCGTCGGTCGCCGACTCGAATCCACGGAGGATCCCCTGGCCGTCGGTCGGGCCGACGTCCGGTAGCGTGGCGCGCTCGGGGTGGGGCATCAACACCGCGACCGTCTCGCGCTCGCCGAGCAGCCCGGCGACCGCCGCTTTCGATCCGTTGGGGTTCGCGTCGCCGTCGACCGCGCCGTCGTCGTCGCAGTACCGAAAGAGGATCCGGTCGTCGGCCTCGAGTTCCGCCAGTCGATCGTCGTCGACCTCGTAGCGCCCCTCGCCGTGGGCGATCGGCACCTCGATGACCTCGCCTTCCTCGTAGGCGGCCGTCCAGGGTGTGTCGGCGCGCTCGACCCGGAGAGAGACGGGTTCGCACTGGAACCGAGCGCTCGCGTTGGTCGTGAAGGCGCCCTCGGTCAGCCCCGACTCGCAGCCGATCTGGGCGCCGTTACAGATCCCCAACACCGGAACGCCGTCGGCAGCCGCCTCCCGGACCTCGGCCATGATCGGCGATCGGGCGGCCATCGCCCCCGCGCGCAGGTAGTCGCCGTAGGAGAACCCGCCCGGCAAGACGATCCCCGACGTCTCGGCCGGCAGGCCGTCCTCGTGCCAGACGATCTCGGCGTCGATCCCGAGGTGCTCGAGCGCGCGTGCGGCATCGCGGTCGCAGTTCGAGCCGCCGAATCTGACGATCGAGACCGTCACAGTCGCCACCCCGCGGTGTTGTGACCGACGGTCTCGATCGTCGTGAGGGAAACCGTCATCTACCGCTCGTCGACCTCCACGTCGTAGTCGTGGATGGTCGGGTTCGCGAGCAATCGCTCGGCCATCTCGTCGGCGCGCTCGCGGGCGTCGTCGTCGGAGTCGGCCTCGAGGTCGATCTCGAAGCGGTCGGCCGAGCGCAGCGCCTCGAGTTCGAAGCCCAGTCGCTCGAGGGCCTGCTTCGTGGTCTCGGCCTCGGGGTCGAGGACGCCGCGTTTGAGTCGAACCGTCACCGTCGCGGTGTAGGCCGTCATTACCTGATACCCCGTAACCGTGCTCAAAAACGCTTTCGGCTTTCGTCCGAAACCCACGTTCGTGGATACTGTCCGGACCCATCAGGGAAGCAGTCGGCCGATCACCGTCCGAAGGCGGTAGCCGACCGACCCCCGCTGGTAGCCGTTCCAGCCCCGCATCCCGCCGGCCAGGGTCGTGGCGTCGTACCCCTCCTCCTCGAGGACGGCCGTCGCCTTTCGGGCGACGATCCCCGCCTTGCAGACCGTGACGACCGTCCCGTCGTCGGGCACCTCCGCGAGCGATCGGCGAAGTTCGCCCTCGTCGCCGCGTCGCAGGTCGTCGTAGACGGGGACGTTGTGACTCCCCTCGATGTGCTCGCGCCGGTAGCTCTCCCGGGGTCTGATATCGAGAACGTAGTAGTCCTCGCCGCTCGAGCGGCGCTCCGCCAGTTCGGACGGACGAATCTTGCCCATACTACACAATATAGATCGGGCGTACAACACGGTGCGGATGCTCGCTCGAGTCGGTCGCCGATGCGTTCGCGCTACGTCGACGGCTCGTAGACGTAGGAGTGGCGGATGTCCACGTCGTACAACAGCGTCCCCTCGGGGAGCCGTCGAAGTCGCCACGTCGCGTAGAGGTCTCCGATCGCCCCGGCGGTGTTGAAAACCAGGACGAACGCGGCCGTAAGGGCGACGATCGGAACCGGAACGAACAGCAGCGGGACGCAGACGGCCGTGATCCCGACGAGCGGTGCGAGACCGACGCGGAGCAGTTCCGCCCGTCTTTGAAACTGGCCGAACGCCGCCGCGTAGAACGCGCCCATCGCGGGAGCGACGCCGTACGCCACGTCGTAGCCGTAGAACCGAAAGACGACGCCGTGGAGCAGTTCGTGGACGGCCGTCGTCACGATCAGCGCGGCGAGAAACGGGACGGCGATAGCCGTCAGATCCATCGCGAACGTCGTCGTCTCGCCGTCGACGATCACCTCGTAAAACGCGAACACCTCGTGGCCGTGGACGAGCATCAGAAGGGCCACGAGCGCCACCGACGAAACGATCCCCAGCACGCTGGAGCCGACCAGTAAGGCGACCGTCGGATACCGGAACTCGTACGGCTCGGCGTATCCGTCGGGTGTTGGCGGAAGCGTCGACGCCCTCGCGATGTCCGAACCCGTCTCCTCGCTTTCTGCCACGACGGTGGTTACCGAACCGGAGTACAAGTAAGGCTCCCTCCGAGCGATCCGGATCGCGTCCGACACCGCTCTCCGGCATCGAAGCCGGACCGACCGTCGCCCGCTCGAGAGCCACGATCGGCTGTCCCGCGCTCGTGCGGCTCAGTCGGCCGATACCATCGGCTCGCTGCGACCCGAGATCGGTTCGACCAGGCGGTCGGCCGCCCGTCTCGCGCCGGCGACGTTCCCCGCGAACGGACCGACGGTGCCGGCCGCTAGCGCGCCCGTGACGAACACCGGGGATCGAGTTCCGTCGGCGTGACGCCACGCCAGCGTTCCGTCCTCGAGCACCGGCGTTCCTCGATACCCTCGCTCGAGTCCCAGCTCCTCGGCGACCCGGTCGACGAACGGGTGGTCGAACACCGAAGCGAAACCGGTCGCGAGCACGACCCGCTCGGCCGAACAGCAGCCGCCGTCCTCGAGCAGCAGCCGCACCCGGTCGTCGACCGCGCGGGCGGACTCGACCTCGCCGATCCGGGTCCGCAGGTCGCCCGCTTCGACCGCCGAGTCGAGCCGGTCGAGCAGGGTCGGCGGGACGGTGGCGTCGTTGCGCGCCTCCCGGACGACCTCGAGGCGCCGCCGGGAGCCCGGCGGGTGACGGTGGAGGTGCCGTTCGACGTGCGACCAGTTGATCCAGCGGGGGTCGGCCTCGATGGCCGCCTCCTCGAGGTCACGTCTCGAGAGCAGGGTCACGGGTTCCCGGTCGGCGAGGCAGGTCGCCAGTTGCGCTGCGGTAACCCCGCCTCCGACGACGACCGTCTCCTCGGCCCGACGGTCGGGATCGAACCCGTCCCAGACGTGGGTGACTCCGTCGACGCCGTCCGCCCAGTCGGGGGTCCGGTACCGGCCGCCGCGTCCGATCGCCAGCACGCACGTCCGGGTTCGGATCGGGCCGTCGCCGGTCTCGAGGACGAGTCCGCCGTCCTCGCGCTCGCTCACGGCGTCGACCGCCGTCCGCCGGTGCAGCGCCTCGAGGTTCTCCCGATCGATGACGCGGTCGGCGTAGTCGAGAAACAGCGACAGCGACGGTCGCCGTGGGTAGCCCGGCGTCGGCAGGAGTTCGTCCTCGCGCCCGCGGGCTTCGGCGAAGCTCTCGAGGCCGAACGGCTCGGTGCCGACGTGGTGGACGAACGTCGAGCGCATCGCGTCCATCTCGCAGGCCCGCGCCTTCCGTCGGAACGAGGCCAGCAGCCGTTCGTTCGGGTCGACGATCAGAACGTCCTCGCGCTCGAGGTCAGTGTCCTCGAGCAGCCGCTGGACGAGGTAGGTCCCGTGGATTCCCCCGCCGACGATGACGCACTCGTACACGGGATCCGATACGCGCTATTATTACTTTAGTTATTTGGTTTAATAACTATTGGATACAGGTAGGAAGTGGTATAATAATCCGACCGAGGGCCTGCCAGCATGAGGGTTTTCGGCCCTGCGGCGCACATCGGTACTATGGCGGACGGAACTTTCGCCGACCGACTCGGGACGTACCAGCAGCGCTTCGACAGACTCGACGCGACCGTCGCCGCGTACATGGATCGGTGGGGGATACCGGTGTTGCGGGCCGCGATCGCTGTCGTGTTCATCTGGTTCGGCGGGCTCAAGGTACTTGGCGTCTCGCCGGCCGGCGAACTCGTCGCGGCGACCGTCTATCTGGTTCCGGCCGATCTGTTCATCCCCGTCCTCGGCGTCTGGGAGGTGCTGATCGGGATCTGCCTGCTCTACCGGCCGCTGATCCGGGTCGGGATCTTCCTCCTCTTTCTCCAGCTACCCGGCACCTTTCTGCCGCTTATCATCCTTCCCGAGGCAGTGTACGTGTCGTTCCCGTACGCGCTGACGGTCGAGGGCCAGTACATCATCAAGAACCTCGTCATCATCGGCGCCGCGCTCGTGATCGGCGGCACCGTCAGAGAAGACGTGTAGTTAGCCGTCCGATCCACGCGAGCGCGAGCGCGAAGCCGATCGCCGCCGCGGCCTGCCGAGCCAGCATTTTTGCAACGAACCGGACCGAGACCTCGCGGGCGACCGTGACCGCCGTGACCAGACACGGCAGGAGTACGCCCGCGAGGTAGACCGCGACGAGCACCTGAATCGGCGAGAGCGCGGCGATTCCGCTCGCATCGGCGGTCAGCAGCGCGATCCCGTCCTTGCGGATCGAGGCGAGGACGATCGGCAGGGCGGCCTCGGCAGGGAGGCCGAAGGCGCCCATCGCCGGGGCCAAGCCGCTACCGAGCCGCTCGAGGACGCCGACGTACTCGAGCAATGCCGCGACGACGCAGATCACCGCGAAGACGGGCAAGGCGGTCGTGAGGAAGCTCGCCAGCGAGCTCCGGGCTTCCCGCCAGACCGCGCTCGGGCGGGGCCACTCGAGGAACGTCCGCCGATCGACCGCGAGCGACGCCGTCCGCGCCTCCGGCGGGGCGATCAGGCGGACGTACAGCAGCGTCGTCGCGACGAGCACGACCAGGTACGGGACGACGAGCCAGCTCATCCCCACCGCGGCGAAGACCGCCAGCGTGGCCGGAAACTGGTAGGAGCAGGCCGAACCGAACGAGATCGCCGAGACGGTGGTACAGCGCGTACAGTCCGAGCAGCTTCGGGTACTCGTCACGGCGGGGACGTTACAGCCGAAACCCATCACGACACGGACGAGATCCCGACCCGTCAGGCCGACGCAACGCATGACGGGGTGGAGCGCGGTCGTCACCCGCGTCACGAGCCCGCTGGCCTTGTACGCGCCCATGAACAGGGCGAAGATGAGCATCGTCGGCAGCGCCCAGACGAACAGGAACGGCCCCATCGCGAGCAGTCCGTAGTCGCTGACGAACGCGGCCGCTACCGGCTCCGGCAGCGGCGCCGCCTCGACCCGGGCGACGGCGGGCTCGAGGACCGCGCCGACGACCGAGTCGAGTTCGCCCG
>NZ_JBLRWX010000089.1:0-14673 GCF_047921035.1 Natronococcus sp. | reverse complement strand
CGAGCGGCTCCGGGAGGCCGGAGACGCGCCGACGTACTTCGAGGTGCTCACGGCGCTCGCCCTCTCACACTTCGCGGCCGAGTCGGTCGACGTCGCCGTCCTCGAGGTCGGGATCGGCGGGCGCTACGACGCGACGAGCGCGGTCGATCCGATCGCGAGCGCAGTCACCAGCGTCAGCCTGGAGCACACGGATCTCCTCGGCGAGACGATCGAGGAGATCGCCCGCGACAAGGCCCAGGTCGCCCCCGCCGACGCCCCGCTGGTCACCGGCGCCGACGGGGCGGCCCTCGAGGCGATCCGGACGGAGACGGACGCGATCTCGGTCGGCGGCGACGGTGCCGACGTAATCGCGACCGAACACGGGCTCGACTCGCCCGTCGAGAGCGCGATCTCGATAACGACGCCGGAGTGGTCGGTCGAGACGAACCTCCCCCTTCCCGGCTCCCACCAGGCGACCAACGCCGGCGTCGCGGCGGTGCTGGCCGACCAGATCGCGTCGGTCGACCCCGAGGTGATCGCGCGCGGGCTCCGCAAGGCCCACTGGCCGGGCCGCTTCGAAGTCGTCTCGAGGTCGCCGATCGCGGTGTTAGACGGCGCGCACAACCCCGGCGCCTGCGAGACGCTCGCCGACCTCCTCGAGCGCTACGTGTACGACGACCTCCATCTGGTCTTCGGCGCCATGACCGAGAAGGACCACGAGGGGATGGTCGCGGCGCTCCCCGACCCCGACTCGGTCTTCCTCTGCCAGCCCAACGTCCCGCGGGCCGAATCGCTCTCGGTTCTCGCCGACGCCTTCGAGGGACGAGCGGGACGGATCGACCGCTCCGGGTCGGTCCTCGAGGCGACCGAGCGCGCGCTCTCGCGGGCCGACGAGGACGACCTCGTGCTCGTCGCCGGCTCGCTGTACGCGGTCGCGGAGGCCCGCGATCGGTGGTCCCGTCTCCAGGTGCCCAAGCGGACCGAGACGGAGTCGGAAGCCCGATCGGTGCTCGGTGGGATGGGCCTCGAGGAATCGGTCGTCGAGGCGACCGCCGAACGGGCCGTCGGCCGGACGGTCAAGACCTATCTGCGGGGACCCCAGGCCGATCGAATCCACGGGGTGTTCGAGGCGATCGGCGGCGACTGTACGCTCTCGCCGACCGAGACCTCCACCCGCCGCGTGACGACAGTGCTCTCGGGGACGAACGCCCAGTTCCGGGAGCTGATCGACGAACTCGCTGGCGACGAACTCGGGCTGGCTCACGTCTCGAGTCAGCTCCGGAGGATCGTCGACAACGCCGACCGTGGAAGAGACGGCGGACCGCTTCCCTGGGACCGGGAGACGGCCGTCATGGGCGTGTTGAACGTCACCCCCGACAGCTTCCACGACGGCGGCGAGTACGACGCGCTCGAGGACGCCGTCGCTCGCGCGGTGGCGATGGTCGAGGCGGGTGCCGACGTCGTCGACGTGGGCGGCGAGTCGACGCGGCCGGGCGCCGACCCCGTCCCGGTCGCCAAGGAGATCGACCGCGTCGTCCCCGTCGTCGAAGCGCTCGCCGACCTCGAGGTTCCCGTCTCTATCGACACGCGGAAGGCCGCCGTCGCCGACGCGGCCCTCGAGGCGGGGGCCGAAATCGTCAACGACGTCTCCGGGCTCGAGGACCCCGAGATGCGATTCGTCGCCGCCGACCACGACGCCACCCTCGTCGTCACGCACAGCCTGGATGCGCCGGTCGACCCCGATCGGAACGTCGCCTACGATGACGTCGTCGAGGAGGTCGTTTACGACCTCCAGGAGACGGTCCTCCTGGCGGAACGCGCCGGCCTCGAGCGCGATCGGATCGTCGTCGACCCTGGGTTCGGGTTCGGCAAGACTCCTGCCGATTGCTTCGAGTTACTCTCCCGACTGGACGAGTTTCGGGCGCTCGGCTGTCCGCTCATGGTCGGCCACTCCCGCAAGTCGATGTTCGAACGGGTCGGCTGCGAGCCCGGCAACCGGCTCCCGCCGACGGTTGCGGTCACGACGATGGCGGCCGAACGCGGCGCCGACGTCGTTCGGGTTCACGACGTCGTCGAGAACGACGCCGCGATCCGGACTGTTCGGGTGACTGACAGTCGGTAATTGCCGTCGATATCGGCTGGAACGACCCGAGAACCGACGATAAATACTCTTATGGGACTCCCCTGAGGAGTGTGTGACATGATCTCCCGATCCACCAGCGGTGGGCTTCCGAACAATCCAGTAATCACCAGAAAACGAGCCCCTCACGATCGTTCCGACCGCTGAGCGATGTCGATCACAGTCAAAGCGTACGCGGAACACGAGCACCTCGCGCTGGTGCCGACGTTACGACGGGCGGACGACCTCGAAATCAAGGTCCTCACGCAGGCCAACACCGATCCGGGATCGCAGGTCTTCCCGTTTCTCCTCGAGTACGACGACGTCGACGAACTCGAGGGGTTCCTCGAGGCGGATCCGACCGTCGGCGACTACTATCTGGTCGACGAGGGCGAGGACACCCACATCTACTACATCGAGCACTCGGTGGAGACGAAGCTGCTCAGTCCCGTCGTCACGCAGGTAAACGGGTTCATGTCATCCGCCGAGACGAAGTGTCGAGGCTGGTTCGTCACCCTCCACCTTCCCGATCGGGAGGCGCTGACCACGATCTGGGAGTACTCCGAGGAGGACGACGTGAGCTTCGACATCGTCGAGGTGTACGGCCGGGCTCGCAACGAGACCGGCGTCGCCTACGGGCTGACCGAGGAACAGGTCGAGGCGCTGACGGTGGCCTACGACTGCGGTTACTTCAGCGAGCCTCGAGAGATGGCGCTGAGCGACATCGCCGACGAGATTGGCCTCTCCTCGACGGCCATGAGCGGACGGCTCCGGCGCGGGATGCGGAACCTGATCTCCGCCGCGCTGCTGGACGGCGAGGACATCGAGTAAGAGTCCTTCCGACGCAGCTGTGAAACAGGGGCGAGCGACTACTCGCTCGAGGCGACGATCCCGTTTCGGAGCGTGCCGACGCCCTCGTAGGTGATCTCCACGGTGTCGCCGGGCTCGACCAGCCCCGGGTTCGCGGGGCTGCCGAAGGCGACGACGTCGCCGGGGCGGAACGTAAAGCGCTTCGAGAGGTAGGAGACGATCTCGTAGGGGTCGAACAGCATGAGCTCCGTGTTCGCGTCCTGGCGTCGCTCGTCGCCGATATCGGTGTGCATGTCGATCCCTCGCGGGTCGAGGTCGGTCTCGAGCCACGGTCCGAGCGGTCCGGAGCCGTCGAAGGCCTTTCTCGCCGTGCGGCCCTGCTGGTCGAGCGCGTCGACGTCGTTCATGATGGTGTAGCCGCGGACGACATCTGGGACCTCGTCCTCGGAAACGTCGTGACAGCGCTCGTCGATCACCGCGGCGAGTTCCCCGGCGTAGGTCAGCTCCTCGGTGAACTCGGGGTACTCGATCGGGTCCTCGTGAGCCAGCAGCGACGCCGGCGGTTTGATGAAGAAGTCGGGCTCCTCGGGGCGCTCGTACTCCATCTGGTCGAGCGTCTCGGCGTAGTTGCGCCCGACGCAGTACATCGCCGAGGGGTCGCAGGGCGGAAGGAGGTCGCCGTCGACGCCGACCTCGTACTCGGCGCCGTCGGCGCGAACGACGCCGTCCTCGTACTCGCCGGCTACCGGTCCGTCCGCCGTATCGATCCGTGCAAGTCGCATTGTCGGCGGTCTCGCGTCCAGCCGCGTAGCTCTACCGGTTTGGATTCGGACGTGTCGGCTCGACCCGTGTTACGCTTTTCCCGCTGCTCGTCGGAGCACGCTTTGCATGAGCGAGTACGACACCGACGTGTTAGTTTCGGCGGACTGGGTCGAAGACCGCCTCGAGGAGTTCCAGGCCGACGATCCCGACTACCGTCTCGTTGAAGTGAACAGCCCCGAGTCGCCCGACGAGGGAGACTTCCCCTCGCGGTACGACGAGGGCCACGTTCCGGGCGCGATCGGGATGCAGTGGGACGAGGACCTCTCCGATCAGGACCAGCGGGATATCCTCAAGAAGGACGACTTCGAGCGAGTCGTCGGCGATCACGGCATCGACGAGGAGTCAACGGTCGTCTTCTACGGGAACGGCTGGATCCCCAACTGGTTCGCCCTGTTCGCCTACTGGGAGTTCAAGTACTACGGCCACGAGGACGCCCGCGTCCTGGACGGCGGGAAGGACTACTGGGTGAACGAGGACTATCCGCTCACCGACGAGGAACCCGACTTCGACGCCGTCGAGTACACCGCGAAGGGCCCCTTCGAGAGCATCCGCGCCTACAAGGACGACGTCGACAAGGCCCGCGAGGCCGGCATCCCGATGGTCGACGTTCGCTCGCCCGAGGAGTTCTCGGGCGAGATCATCGCCCCCGAGGGGCTCCGGGAGACCGCCCAGCGCGGCGGGCACATCCCCGGCGCCTCGAACGTCCCGGTGAAGACGAACCTGCGCGACGACGGGCGGTTCAAGGAGCCGGACGAACTCGAGGCGCTGTACGCCGATTCGGGGATCGACGGCGACGAGTCGGTCGTCACCTACTGCCGGGTCGGCGAGCGCTCCGCCATCGCGTGGTTCGCCCTGCACGAGTTGCTGGGTTACGAGGACGTCCACAACTACGACGGCTCCTGGACCGAGTGGGGGAATTTGATTCGAGCGCCGATAGAGAAGGGGGAGAATTGAGCGAAGCGAAATTCTCCTAGAAAGCGAGCGGGGAACGGATGTGACCCGCGAGAAGGGCGAGGGTGAGTGAGTGCAGCGAACGAACCCTCGAAAATGCGAGCGGGGAGCGAAGCGACCCGCGAGAAGGGCGAGGGTGAGTGAGTGCAGCGAACGAACCCTCGAAAATGCGAGCGGGGAGCGAAGCGACCCGCGAGAAGGGCGAGGGTGAGTGAGTCGTGCGAGACTGGAGCTTTCACGGACCGCTCGAGAGCCGAGCGAAAAGCGGCTCGAGAACTCGCTTTTCGAGCGTGACGCGACGACGGCAGCTACCGTTGCTCGGTTGGCTCGTCGTCGACTTCCCACTCGAGCGTGACGGTGATCTCCTCGCGCTCGCCGCCGAGCATCGGCGAGCGTTCCTCGACCTCGATTCCGTACTCGAGCGTCGAGGACGGGGTCAACGCCAGGGTCTTGTTGCCGACGTGAACGTCGATCGGCCCCGCTCCCTGTCCGCGGATCTCCCGGGCGAGATCCTGCAGGAGGTCGGCTGCTTCCTCGCGCGAAACGTCCTCTTCGTGGTCCGTCGTTTCGGCCATGTGCGTGTTGTCCACCGTACGAACGGATATACGTTGGCGGCGAATTGGCAGGCCCGCTATCGTTAGCGAAGCACGTCCTCGAGGTTTCGGTACCGGATCGCCTCCCGCGCCGAGCGCTCGAGGTCGAACCGCTCGAACAGCTCGAGCTGCGGGACCGCCTGGCCGGGGTAGATGTAGTCGGTGCCGAAGATCAGCTGCTCCGAGTACGCCTCGAGGAACGCCTGCCCGAACGCGGGGTCCCGTGTCAGCGCGTTCCAGCCCGAGATCCCCGAGAGGTCGCCGTAGAGGTTGTCGTACCGCCCGAGCAGCTCCGGGACGCGACCGGGCTCGTCGACCTCGCCGTCGGGGTAATCCCCGAGATCGGCCTCCTCGACGTCGGCCGCGACGTGGGCCCACCAGCCGTGGGCGTGCGCGAGGAAGTCCACCTCCGGGAAGGAGGCGACCACGTCCTCGAGCCCCGGCAGGCCGACCTCGTCGATCATCGCCTTCTCGTCGGTGTGAAACAGGATCGGCAGCCCGTAGTCGGCGCACAGCTCGTAGATCCGTTCGGCGCGGGAATCGTCGATCGGGACGCCGGCTTTCAGCTCGCCGAACCCGCGGGCGCCGCGCTCGACGTACCGCTCGAGCAGCTCCTCGACGGCGTCCTCGCCGTAGACGAGCGTCCGGGGATCGATCGAACAGAACGGAATCAGTCGATCGGGGTAGGCCTCGACCTGGTCGAGGATCCACGGACTCGAGGCGAGCACGGGGTAGCTCTCGGGGGAGTCGAGCGCCAGCACGACCGCACGATCGATGCCGTTGTCGTCCATCCACGCCACCAGGCCATCAGCAGACAGCGGTTCCCGGCCCAGGGTCTCCTCGGGGATCAGGTGACAGTGGGTATCGAAGAGCGGACCGTCCTCGAGGTCGCCGTCCTGCCGTGTCTGCCCCTGGTCGGCGGCGCTGGCGGACCCGGCGCTGCCGATCACTCCGGCCGCGGCGATCCCCGCGGCTCCCTCGAGCGTTCGGCGTCGCGTCGTCCCTCGGTCGTCGGCTGTCGATCCGTCGTCCGCTCCGATCCCGTGTCTGACCATACGCGCCCTCCCACCGACGCCGTAAAAATCCCGAGGGTGACCGGTCGGTGTTCCGACCGGTCCCGTCGCGCTCTCCCGTCGTCGCGCGTCGATGGCGGCCGGTGGCCTTCGGCGCGTCCGTCCTGCATCGCTCCTCGAGCGACGTGGTTGCGAGCAAGCGTTATCATGCTATGTGTCCACGGTAGCCGTAGGGAGTATGAAGAAACTCATCAACGAACCGGATGCGGTCGTCGACGAGATGCTCGAGGGGATGGTCGCGGCCCATCCCGAACTACGGCGGCTCGAGGGAACCGAGGTCCTCGTCAGGGCCGACGCCCCGCTCGAGGGAAAGGTCGGCATCGTCTCGGGCGGCGGCAGCGGTCACGAGCCGACACACGCCGGGTACATCGGGGACGGGATGCTCGACGGGGCGGCCGCGGGCGAGGTATTTACGTCGCCGACGGCCGACCAGCTGAGCGAGATGATTCAGGCCTGCGACGGCGGCGAGGGGGTGTTCTGCGTCGTCAAGAACTACGAGGGCGACGTGATGAACTTCGAGACCGCGATCGAGATGGCCGAGATGGAGGCCGACACGGACGTCGGGTACGTCGTCGTCGACGACGACGTCGCCGTCGAGGACTCGCTGTACACGTCCGGCCGTCGTGGAGTCGCCGGGACGATCTTCGTCCACAAGGTCGCTGGCGCGGTGGCCCACCGGGGCGGCGATCTCGAGGAGATCGAACGCGTCGCCGAGAAGGTAAACGACCGCGTCGGAACGATGGGAACGGCGCTCACCTCCTGTGTCACCCCCGAGAAGGGCGAGCCGACGTTCGACCTCAGCGAGGACGAGATCGAACTCGGGATCGGCATCCACGGCGAGCCGGGGACCGAACGCACCGAGGTCATGTCGGCCGACGAGATCACCGACCACCTCGCGGAGGCCGTCCTCGAGGACCTCGAACTCGAGTCGGGTGCCGAGGTCGCGACGATCGTCAACGGGATGGGCGGAACGCCGCTGATGGAGCTGTACGTCGTCAACCGCCGGCTCCAGGCGCTGCTCGAGGATCGCGGGCTCGAGACCTGGAACGCCCGGGTCGGCGACTACATGACCTCGTTGGACATGATGGGGTGTTCGATCACGGTGCTCGAACTCGACGACGAGCTGAAG
Source organism: Natronococcus sp. (assembly GCF_047921035.1). Lineage (NCBI taxonomy): Archaea > Methanobacteriati > Methanobacteriota > Halobacteria > Halobacteriales > Natrialbaceae > Natronococcus > Natronococcus sp. The sequence continues at coordinate 7,197 of NZ_JBLRWX010000089.1, read as the reverse complement.
GAACTGCTCGCGTACCCGGCCGAAACCCCCGGGCTGACGGTGACGGAGGAGTGAGAGCGGGATGGATCGGGACACCCAGTCCGACGCGATCCGCGAGGCGGCCGAGGCGGCCGCGGACCGGATGGCCGAGGAGCGGACGCACCTGACCGACCTCGACTCCGCGATCGGCGACGCCGACCACGGCGCGAACATGAACCGCGGGTTCCAGGCCGCCCTGGAACGACTCGAGGACGCCGACGACGATCCCGCCGACCTCGTCAAGACGATCGGCGTCGCCCTCGTCTCGGAGGTCGGCGGGGCCGCCGGGCCGCTGTACGGCGGGTCGCTGATGAAGGCGAGTCAGGAGTTCGAGGAGGGGATCACCGCCGAGTCGTCGGTCGCGTTCGCCGAGCGCTACCTCGAGACGGTCGAGGAACGGGGCAAGGCGTCCGTCGGCGACAAGACGATGGTCGACGCGATCACGCCGGCCGTCCACACCTACAAGAAATCGATCGAGGTCGACGACTGCGACCCCCTCGAGGCGCTGGGGAAGGCCGTCGACGCCGCCGAGCGCGGCGTCGCGTTTACGACGCCGATACGCGCAAAAAAGGGTCGGGCCTCGTACCTCGGCTGGCGCTCCGTCGGCCACCAGGACCCCGGCGCGACGAGCACCCTCTACCTGCTCGAGGAGCTGTTCGGGGTCGCCGAGGCGTACCTGGACGGCGACGTCGAGATCGACGCCGAAGCCGACGTCGACCCCGAGGAACTCGAGGAGCCCGCCGTCGACGGAAACGGCGACGGGGGCTGCTGATGGTCGGCATCGTCGTGGTCTCACACAGCGAGCGAGCCGCCGAGGGGATCCGAGAGATCGCCCGGGAGATGGGCGGCGACGCCCGGATCGAGGCCGTCGGCGGAACCGAGGACGGCCGGATCGGAACGACGCCGGGACCGATCCGGGAGGCGGTCGAGGCGGCTGACGGGAGCGGCGAGGGCGTCGTCGTCCTCGTCGACCTCGGCAGCGCCGTGATGAACGCCGAACTCGCCCTCGAGGAGGCCGCCATCGACGAGGCGGTCGTCGCGGATGCGCCGGTCCTCGAGGGGGCGCTCAACGCGGCCGTCGCGGCGACGGCGCCGAACGCGACCGTCGCGGAGGTACGCGAGGCTGCGGAAGAGGCGGCGGGCGTCTCGAAACTGTAGTCGCGTGCGGCCGCCGACCACCGGGTGACCGTCAGCGCTCGACCAGGAGGAACGTCCGGGAGCCGCGACGCTCGAGGGAGACGCGGTCGGTCTCGAGGTTCGCGTCGACGTAGGTCTGGATCTCGTCGAGGTGTAGCGAGGAGACGTCGACCCGACGTCTGGGCGGCTCGACCGTCGCAGCGGCGTCGGTCGGCTCGGTTCGCTGGCTCCGGGCGTCGATCCGCACTACGGTCTGGGACATACCTATCGATCGGACGGACGGAACGTCAATCCGATCCGTCCGGAGTGAAAGTGAAAGTGCGGGAGGGCGACCGATCGTCGAATTCGATCGGTTCGCCGGGCTACTCGAGGGGTTTGACCGAAACGGTCGTCGAGCCATCGTGGGCCTCGAGCGCGACCGTCTCGACGATCGCCTCCCGCGCTCGCTCCCGCCACGCGTCGACCGCTTCGGCGTGTCGCTTTCGGATCCGCTCGGTTTCGTCCGACGACGCGCCCTCGAGTTCGTCTTCGAGGGTCGGGTAGCTCGCGACCGCGTCGTCCTCGAGAAGCGTCTCGGGCTGAACGTGAATCGCACCCGTCACGCGGGCGTCGTCGGCCCGATAGACGTGGATCCGGGCCCGCATCCGGCCGTGGAACGGCGGCGTCGCCCGGAGGACCGCCGCGCCGGGGTTCTCGCGTCCGTAGACGAAGGCGTCGACGACATCGTCCCTCGAGACGGCGATCGAACGAATCGTCGACGGGTCCGCATCGGCTGTCATCGATCGCCCGTAGGGGTGCCGCGGTGTTAACGGCGGCGGGTCGCCGTCGTCCGGCGCCGCTGGCCGGCGCGGTCGGACAGACCCGGCGATGGAATAGCTAGTCCTTGATGTGTCGGGCGACCGACGGTCCGGACGATGGAGATCCGGCGAGACGCAGGTGCGTCGAGCGTTGTCAGCGCCGCGGGGGAGCCGCCGATCTCGATCCCGTTCGACGACCCGATCCTCATCTTCGGGCTCGCGATGGTGATATTCCTGACCGTCCCGCTGGTACTCAAACGCTACCGACTTCCCGGGATCGTCGGGATCATCCTCGTCGGCGCGGCAATCGGCCCGAACGGCGTGTACCTGCTCGAGCGCGACGAGACGATCCAGCTGCTCGGCGAGGTCGGACTCGTCTACCTGATGTTCGTCGCGGGCCTCGAGATCAACCTCAACCAGTTCGTCGAGTACAAGGACCGCAGCGTCGTCTTCGGGCTGCTCTCCTTTCTCATCCCGCAGGTAGTCGGGACGGTCGTGGGCGTCTACCTCCTCGAGCTGACCGTCGCGGGGGCGTCGCTGTTCGCGGCCATCTTCGCCTCGCACACGCTACTCGCGTACCCCATCGTCAACCGTCTGGGAATCGCGACCAACGAGGCGGTGACCGCGACGATCGGCGGAACGATCCTGACCGACACCCTCGCCCTGCTCGTCCTCGCGGTCGTGATCGCCTCCACCGACGGGGCGCTCGACGCGGCGTTCTGGCTCCAGCTCGGGGTCGGACTGGCCGTCTTCTTCGTCGGCGTCTGGTTGCTCGTGCCCCGGCTGGGCCGGTGGTTCTTCCGCGGCTACACCGAGGAGAGCTACTTCGAGTTCCTGTTCGTGATGGCCGTCCTCTTTCTGTGTGCGTTCCTGGCCGAACTCGTCGGCGTCGAGCACATCGTCGGCGCGTTCCTCGCGGGACTCGCGCTCAACCGCCTGGTTCCGGAGACCGGGCCGCTGATGAACCGCATCGAGTTCGTCGGCAACGCACTCTTTATCCCCTTCTTCCTGCTGTCGGTCGGGATGCTCGTCGACGCCCGCGTCCTGTTCGCGGGCACCGACACGCTGGCCATCGCCGGCTCGCTGATCGTCATGGTGGTCACGACGAAGTACGCCGCGGCGTGGGTAACCGGACGGCTCTACGACTACGATCGCGACGAGGTCCGGAGCATGTTCGGTCTCTCGGTCGGACAGGCCGCCGCCGCGCTGGCGATCGTCCAGATCGGCTTCGACGCCGGCGTCCCCGGGTTCGGGCTCGAGATGATCAACGCGGTCGTGTTGATGATCCTCGTCGTCGCCCTCGTCAGCCCCGCCGTCGTCGAGCGCTCCGGCGGCGTCCTCGCCCGGAACCGCGAGCGGCGACCCTACGATCCCAGCGAGACGCCACAGCGGATCCTCGTTCCCGTTTCGAAGGACTCGCGGTACGCCGAGGCGCTGCTGGACCTCGCGTTTTCGATCCGCGACGCGCGCGCCGAGGAGCCCGTACACACGGTTTCGGTCGTTCGTCCGGACGCCGCCGCTCGAACGAGATCACGGGTCGCCGAGGCCGAGGCGCGCTTCGACGAACTCGAGGAGTACGCCGCGGGCGCCGAGGTGACGATCGAGAGCCACACGCGGATCGATCACAACGTCGCCTCAGGGATCGTCCGCTCGGCGCTCGAGAACCGGATCTCGACGCTCGTCATCGGCTGGGACGGCGCCGGCTCGCGGGAACAGCGGGTGTTCGGCCACACCATCGATCAGGTGCTGTGCCGAACCACTCAGCTGACGCTGGTCGGACGCGTTCGGGAACCGCTCAACACGACCCGTCGGCTCGTTCTGGTTCTCCCGCCGGGGATCGACCGCAACGACGGGTTTCCGGAGGCGGTGCGCACGGCGAAGCTCGTCGCCGAGCGAACCAGTGCGCCGATCCGCGTCCTCGCGGTCGACGGTGACCCCGAGCGACTCGAGGACGCGTTCGCGACCGTCGAACCGGACGTCCCCGAGGAGTTCGAGCCGGTGCCCGACTGGACGGCGCTTCGCTCGCGACTCCGTACGGAGACGCGTGACGACGATCTCGTCGTCTGTGTGAGCTCCCGCCGGGACGATCCCGGCTGGCATCCCGAACTGCAGACGCTGCCCAAGCGCATCTCCACGCTCACAGCGGGGAACTTCGTGATCATGTACCCCGCGACCGAGGAGCGCGAGGACGATCGGCGCTTCCTCCGGCTCGCGTAGCCCTCCCGGAACTGTTCCACGCGCTTTCACCCGCTTACGCGCGACGGAAGTCGAAAACGTATCACGGTAAGTGAGTTAATCGACAGGAAATAACGCTCTCCCGGGTAAAATCTAGCGCTCGACGTAAGTGACAAACCGCTGATTTGATCACGGGGTAGTGTGCATTTCCAACGGATGCCTGGAACGACTATCGTCAGGTGTTATGGGGGGACCGTCGATCAGGGGGATGTCGACCGCGCACTCGACTCCGTTTGCTTCACCGATCGCTACGATCGCGAAACGGTGGCTCGAACCACCGGAGTACGGATCGCACACACCGGGTACGAGGCGTATCCGACCGAAGTCGTCGAAACCGACGACCGGACGATCCTGCTCGAGGGACGGCTCTACGATCGCCGCGACACCGAGGCCGCCCTCGAGAACGTGGCGGCGTGGATCGACGAGGGTAACATCGATCGCCTCTCCAAGTGGGTAGCGACGCGGGACGGGGAGTTTCTCATCACCGTCGTCGACCGCTCGAGCGGGACCACCTGGGTCGTAAACGACGTTTTCGGACGGCTCCCGACCTATCGAGCCACGATCGGGGAGACGACGATCGTCACCCGCGAGCTCAAGGTCGTCCGTCGGCTCGCGGCCGCTCTTCGGGGGGCGGACATCGGTGTCGATCGGCTCGGTCTCGGACAGATGCTGCTGTTCGGCTACCCGCTGGGCACTCGAACGCCGTTCGACGAAATCAGCCAGCTGCCGCCGGGCTCGCTGCTCGAGGTCGAACACGACGAGGTCACGTCGCTTCACGAGTTCCGGTTCGACCGTCACGAGAACGACGGACGGAGCGTGAGCGACAACGCCCGCATCTTGAAGGATCGATTCGTCGAGGCGTGTCGTCGACGCGCCGGGGCGACCGAGACGTCGATCGTCTCGCTGAGCGGCGGACTCGACTCGCGCGCGGCGATCGCCGGCTACGATGCGGTGCTGGGCGACGTCGGCGAGGGAACGCTGCTCGCCGCGACGTCGGTACGGGAGGACGGCTCCAACGCCGACGAGGCCAACGTCGCCCGCGAGGTCGCCCACTCCCTCGGAGTGCCGTGGTCGTCGTACTTCGTCGACAGATCCGAGCGCCACCGGGAGGCGCTGCTGGAGATGAGCCAGGGGATGAACACCGTCGGGATGGCGCTCGGCCTGGATTTCGCCGAGCAGCTCGCCGCCGATCACCCGGGGGCGACCCTGGTGACCGGCGACGGCGGCGACAAGCTCTTCCCCGACCTGACCCCGCCGACGGCGGTCGACTCGAGGACGGACCTCGTCGAGACGCTCGTCCGAACGAACCGGCAGTTCGCGCCCGACGAGATCGAGGAGCTGATCGGACTCGAGCCGGGTCGGCTCGTGGACTCCGTCGGCGACCGGATCGCGTCCTACCCCGAAGCGACCCTCGAGGGGGCCCACGTTCACTTCCTGATCCGCGAGCGCGGGATCAACATGCTCAACCACGGCGAGGATCGGACCCGACACCACCTCTGGTCGACGACGCCGTTCTACGCGCCGGACTTGTTCGCGGCGGCGATGGCCTGTCCGCCCGAGCAGAAGGCGGGGACCGAGCTGTATCGCGAGTTTCTCTCCCTGCTCTCCCGGGAGCTCGCCGAGATCGAGTACGTCGACTTCGGCGTTCCGATCACCTCCGCCGAGTACAGGGCCAAGAAGTTCGCCTACGGCTGGCTCGGCGCTCGGCCCGGGCTGAAAGAACGGGTCCTCTCCCTGGTTCGGAGCCGGGGAGAGGCCGGGATCCACTCCCGACAGCTGCTCGCCGAGGCCGTCGCGGACGCCGACGGCGTCGGTCGCCGCTTCTCGGCCGAGGAGGTCCAGCGGATCGCGTGGGACGGGAGCGGACACCGCCCGCACCAGCGCTACCAGCTGGCGACTCTCGTCGCCGCCCTCGATCCGATCGAGCCGTCGCCCGAGCCGTCGATCAGGAGTCGGCCCGCGGTGCAGGGGCGCCACTGAGCGATCACCGACTACCGGTCGGGCTCGCCGTCGGCCGCCTCGAGCCCGGGCTCGAGCACCCGCGCCCGTACGTCGGTCGAGACGCCGTAGGCCGCGTCCTCGAGCGAGTCGGGACGCTCGACGTCGCCATCGGGTCCGTAGTGGGCCCGCAGCGAGGCGCGAACGGCGTCGCGAACGCAGGCTCGAGTCGCCGCGCCGACGGTCGTCGCGCTCCCTGAGAAGGCTGCGGGCTCGCCGTCCGGGTCGTGGCCGACGACGATCGCGTCCGTCGTCGTCCCCGGAAACCCCGTCTCGGCGAGCAGCGTCGCCGCCTTCGCCTCCGCGGCGACCGCGAGGAGGTTCGCCAGCGCGCCGTCGGCGAGCCCGCGATCGGCGTACACAATGACGTTGACGGTTCCCGCCGGCGAGTCGGCGTCCGAGCCGTCGTCGCTCGAGGCCCCGAGCGAGCCGCCCGACGGTTCCATCGGCAGCGCGGCCGGGTTCGAGACTCCCGCGGTCGCGTAGGCCGTCACCGGGCCGCAGTGTGCGCCCCGGGCGTCGGCGACGTCGACCCCCGTAAACAGTACGGGACCGCGATCCTCGAAGCCGGCTCGCTCGAGGCGCTCGTCGGCGTAGATTCCGAGATCGGTTCGTCCCCACCCCTCGGGCACCGAGACGTTGTACGCACAGTCGGCTCGCTGACGCCCGCCGTTCCACCCCGTCGAGAGCCACTCTGTCTCCGGTCGGGCGAGCCGTAAGACGCCGTCCCGTCTCCGACTCTCGAGGTGGGGCCCGTCGCTCACGGCGGACACCCCAGCGCCTCGATGAGCCGGTCGTTCGCCTCCCGATCCTTGACCGCCACCCGGACGTGGGAGTCCAGTCCCCGGAACGTCGTCGCGTCCCGGATCGCGACGCCCCGATCGCGGGCGCGCTCGAGAACCCCCGCCACGCTCCGATCGCCGACGTCGCACAGGAGGTAGGGGGCGTTCGAGGGGGCGACCTCGAAGCGGGCCGACAGCGCCTCCCGCATCCGCTCGCGCTCGCGGGCGAC
>NZ_JBLRWX010000088.1:0-15377 GCF_047921035.1 Natronococcus sp. | reverse complement strand
GCGATCGACACCCTCTACGAGATCTACGAGCGCGTCGTCGACCAGGAGATGTACCTCAAGCGACCCCAGACGGTGTTGGAGTAGTACCAGTTCGTACTGCGGTTTCGCTTTTGTGTTGGGCGGATTTGAAGAGATCGGCTCGATTACGTAGGGCGTGCGAACGGAACGTTCGGCCTCGAGTCTACAGTCCTGACCAACCACTGACGGGCGGGACTGAAAGGGGCTGGGTCGTTGAGCGGACGCTTCGCATCCGCGAAGTCGTCGTCGCGAAGTCGTTCGAAACGGCGAAGTCGTTTCGTGATGCCAAAAATCGGAGGTTTTTGAGCACGCCGACTGCTCGAGCGACGCAAGCACTGCAGCGAGCGATTTGACCGAGGAGCGAAGCGAGCGCTCCGACTCGAGCGGCCCAGGGGATTTCGCGGTACTCACGACAGAAACTGTCCTGCTCAGACGAACACGTGGAGTTGCCACACCCTCCCCAGCCGATTCGCTCACGTTGTTCGCTCATCCCTCGCACGTCGTCGTCGACCGCCCTCGCTTCGCTCGTTCGGTCAACAGCGCGCGCCCCTAAAGGGTGGTGGACCAAAGTGAGACACAGTCTCCTCTTTACCGTTATCCCACGCTGAACGGTGTACCAGTACCACAATTCACTGCTACAGCCACCCGTCCTCGACGGCCTCGACAAGTTCCGAGTCGGCTTTTCGCCACTCGTCGCCGGTCCGATCGAACACGTCGGCTGCGCGCTCGCCCGCGTCCTCGAGGATCGCCCCCTCGTCGGCGGTCCGAAGCTCCCCGTCCTCGAGGACGACGTCGCCCTCAATAAGCACGGTATCGACGACACCGCCGTTCGCGCCGTAGACGAGGTTCGGGATTGCCGTGTGCAACGGCTCGGTCACCGTCGGCGCCGTCGAAGGGTGCTCGAGATCGTACAGGACGATATCGGCTCGCTTCCCCTCCTCGAGCGACCCCACCTGCTCGTCGATTCCCAGCGCGCGGGCGCCCTCGATCGTCCCGACCCGAAGCGCCTCCCAGGCCGGAAACGCGGTCGGATCGGTTCGCTTCGTCTTCGCGAGCAGCGCCGTCGTCCGCAACTCCCGGAGGAAGTCGTGACCACCGGGTCCCGGCGCCTGGTCGGTGCCGATACCCGCGACGCCCCCCGAGTTTCGGTACTCGACGATCGGCGGCGTGATCCCGTCGATCGCCGCGATCGAACTCGGATTGGCGGCCATCCGGACCCCCGAATCGGCCAGCCGAGCGCGCTCCTCGACGGTCGCGCCGTGGAGGTGGGCCGCCAGGAGTCGATCGGAGACGAGCCCGAGCTCCTCGAGCAGGCTCACGGTGGTCTTATCCGTTCCATAACGGGCCTCGATCTGGCGCTGTTCCCGTTCGCCCTGGGCGACGTGCATGTGGATCCCCCGGTCGTGGCGCTCGGCGCGCTCGCGGATCTCCTCGAGCAGCCCTCGTGGAACCATGTCAAGCGCCTGCGGCCCGTACAGTGCCGAAACGCGATCGCGATCCGTGCAGGCGTCGAACAGGGCCTCGTTTCGCTCGAGGGCCGCCCATCCCTGCTCCTCGCTGAGCGGGTAGGGCTCGTCGGGCCCGAGGTCGTCGGTCGGCCCGTCGACGGCGTTGATCGTCTCCGTCGCCACCGCTCGAACGCCCATCGGCCCGTAGACGTCCTCGACGAGGTCGTCGACGTCGCGGGCGTACTCGCCGACGGTCGTCACGCCCGAGTGCAGCGCCTCGAGCACGCCGAGTCGCGCGCCCGCAGTACGGTCTTCGGGCTCCATCGCCGCCGAGAGCGGCCCCAGCGCGCGGTTCATCCACTCGATTTCGGGAACGTCCTGCGCGGCGCCCCGCAGCAGCGTCAGGTCGGTGTGGGCGTGGACGTTCACCAGCCCGGGCGTCGCGACGAGGCCGTCGCCGTCGATCGTCCGCTCCGGCTGACCGTCGAAGGCGTCGCTCGAGCCGACGTACGCGAGCCGACCACCGTCGATTCCGATCGTCGCATCCTCGAGGATGTCCAGTCGGTCGTCGCGCATCGTCAGCGCGAGGACGTTCGTGATCGCGAGGTCCATGTGCCGACCGACGACACCCGCCGACAAAACCGTCGACGAACCGGAACCCTGTGTGGGAGAGTCGACCGTCGGCGCCGCCGGGCGCTCGGGACCAGACCGCTTATTTCGGTGGGACGCGCCCCTTCTCGCAATGGCGAACCAGGAACTCATCGACGCCCTGCGCGCGGCCGACGCCGTCCGGTTCGGCGAGTTCGAACTCTCCCACGGCGGCACGAGCGAGTACTACGTCGACAAGTACCTCTTCGAGACCGACCCCGACTGTCTCGAGGCAATCGCCGAAGCGTTCGCCGAGCGCCTCGAGCCCGACGACAAACTCGGCGGCGTCGCCCTCGGCGCGGTGCCGCTGGCCGCGGCAACGAGCGTCGCGGCGGGCGCCCCCTACGTCATCGTCCGCAAGCAGCGCAAGGAGTACGGCACCTCGAACCTGGTCGAGGGTCGCCTCGAGGAGGGCGAGGAGGTCGTCGTCCTCGAGGACATCGTCACTACCGGGACGAGCCTGGTCGAGGCCGTCGAGGCGCTGCGCGAGGCGGGTGCGACCGTCGAGCGCGCGCTGGTCGTCGTCGACCGCCAGGAAGGAGGCCGCGAGACCGTCGAGGACGCAGGGCTCGAGATGGAGGCGCTCGTGACGGCCGAGGAACTGCTGGCGGAGCGGGAGTGATCCCGTCCCCGTTCTCGAGCAACCCGTAATGACCGTCGACGTTCCACCGTCCGTTCCGCGAGAGCAACAGACGATCCGACTCTCACCGGCGAACGTGGACTCGTTCCGGAAGTGGACCGTGGAGGGAACCGGACTGACGGCCGCTGCCCGCGTTACCGACTCCGAGGGACGGATCGTTCTTGTCCGGAACCGGTGGTCAGACGGCTGGATCGTTCCCGGAGGTGCGGTCGAACCGGGCGAAGCGCTCGCCGACGCCGCGCGACGCGAGGTGCGCGAGGAGACGGGGCTCGAGGCGACCATCGACGACCCGCTGCTCGTCGTCGAGCAGACGTACGTCTCCGAAGCTGCATCCGACGCCACCGTTCGACTTTCGGCGCAGTTCGTCGTCTTCGACGCTCGATCGGATGGGGTGATTCCCGATTCCGAGCGGCTGGGCGCCGAAGCCGGCGAGATTAAGGCAGCTCGGTGGTTCGAAACGCTCCCGCCCAACCTCCACGAGGACGACCTGTTTCGGCCGTATCTTCGAGGATAGCGACGGGTTGGCGCCGTTCCCCGTTCGCTCTTATTGGCCGTAGGACTCGAACTTCTCGAGGACGGTTTCCAGCTGCTCATCCGAAAGCCGTCTGGGCTCGAGTCCCGCCGAGCGGGTCTCGAGGTATAATCGAGCCAGACTCTCGACGTGGTGGGTGTTCTCGAGGGCGGTCTCGAGGTCGGGTGCGGTCACGACGAGGCCGTGGTTCTCGATGAACGACGCCGTCGAGCCCGCCTCGTCCATCGCCGCGACGATGTTCGCGGCCAGCTGGTCGGAGCCGTAGGGGGCGTACTCGGCGACGGGGACCTCCTTGCCGACCGCGACGATCATGTAGTGGATCGGCGGGAGTGGCTGATGGGCGACCGCCAGCGCCGTCGACCACGGCGAGTGGGTGTGGACGATGGCGCCGACGTCCTCCCGGCGGTAAATCGCGCTGTGCATCGGTACCTCGCTGCTGGGGGCCATCTCGCCGTCACGGTGCTCGCCGTCGACGCCGACGACGGGCGTCTCGGCGACGTCGAAACTGTCGTAGGGGACGCCCGTCGGCGTGATCGCGAAGGCGTCGCCCTCCCGGACGCTCAGGTTCCCAGTCCGCGCGGGGGTCAGTGCGGCCAGTTCGGCGGCGTGCTCGACGACCTGTCGGCGTTCGGACTCGAGGATCACAGTACCAGCTCCGTTAGCTCCCCGAAGGCATCTATCCTGTGGTCGGGGCTCCGGCGTCCCTCGAGCGGCTCGTCGGGATCGGCGTTCCAGAGCACCGTCTCGAGCCCGACGGCGTTCGCTCCCACGATGTCGGCTCCGACGTTGTCTCCGACCATCACCGTCTCCGAGACGCGTCGATCCAGCCGCGCCAGCGGCAGGGTAAACATGACCGAGCCCGGCTTCTCCCGCCCCGTCTCCTCCGAGGTGACGAGGACGTCGATGTGATCCTCGAGCCCGACTTGCTCGATCTTCGCGAGCTGAATCCGGGTCGTCAGGTTGGTCGTAATCGCGACATCGATTCCGTTCTCCCGCAGAGTCTCGAGGGTTTCCTCGACACCCGGGAACAGTTCCATTTTCTCGAAATACCCCTCCCAGAACGCCTCGCCCAGCGCCAGGGCGTCGCCGGCTCGGGGTTCGCCGGTGTGTTCCTCTATTGCGCGCTTGAAGTAGATGAAGCGCTCGTGGGTCGCCGCGGTTCCGGAGAGTTCGCGTTTGACCTCCCGGCGACCGGCCTGGTAGAACGCGTCGAACTCGGTCGCGTCGAAGTCGTATCCCAGTTCGCGGGCGGTCTCGTGTGCGGCCTCGAGTGCCGCGTCCCGACACGGCGCGTACGGGTAGAGCGTGTCGTCCAGATCCAAGAGGACGGCGGTGGCTGCCATACGCTACCCGTTACGATCGACCGGGAAACGAGTACCGATCCGGACGGTCTCGTGGAACTACCCTCGATCGTCACCCGAGGCCGATTCGTAGTCGACCAGTGCGGCCGCGGTCGGCGAGGGGTCGGGGTTCGTCCATCGCGACTCGGGCACGCCCAGCGCGTCGAACGAGCGCTCGAAGTAGTCGTTCTCCTCGCCCGTAACGGTCTCGAGGAACTCGATCAGCGGCCGCTTCGCCTCGATCCCCGGCGCCTGCCCGACCGCGAAACCGAAGGCTCCGACCAGCGCCTCGAGGAAGGCGTAGTCCTGTACGAGATAGGTCGCGTAGGCGTCCTCCTCGAGCGTGCCAGCACCCAGATCCCGCGTAAAGCGGTGCGTGATCGCGTCGGTCCAGGCCGGCTCGGAGCGCTCGCGAAGCCAGTCGGTAAAGCGGGGGTCGGCGACGGTCTCGGCGTACTCGTCATAGCTAGCGGGGACGTCGCTCACAGCGCCCACCCCTCCCGCGTGTAGGCCATCTCCCAGAACCGGTACTCGAGTTTGGCGCTGGTCAGGAACGCCTCGCGCATCGCCTCGTGCTCGCCGGGGTAGCGCTCGCCGCAGCGGTCGACGAACTCCCGACACCAGTCGGTCGCCTCGCGGAACTCGTCGCTCGTGTACGTCTCGATGAACGGCGTGTAGCGGTGCTCTTCGGTCGCGATGTCGGCCATGTGCTCGGCGACGTCGAGGTAGCCCTGCATGCAGGGGTACAGCGCCCCGGCGATCTCGGCGATCGAGCCCTCGTGGGCCGTTCGAACGAGAAAGCTCGTGTATGCGATGCAGGTCGGCGCCTTCTCGACGCCCTCGAGTTCGTCGACCGAGATCCCGTAGTCGGCGGCGAACTCCCGGTGGAGCTCCATCTCGTGGTCGAGCACCTGGTGGGCGACGCCAAGCAGGTGGGTCATCGTCGCCTCGTCGCGGGCCTTCCCGCCCGCGATCGAGAACAGCCGCGCGTAGTCCAGCAGATACCGATAGTCCTGTTTCACCCAGTGTTCGAACGCGTCCTCGTCGAGGATCCCTTCCGCGAGTTCGACCACGAAGGGATGCTCGAGCTGTGCCTCCCAGACGTGACTGCCGTGCTCGAGGAGGTCGTCGCTGAATGCCATCGCCGGAAGTTCGACTCCCCCAGAGATATAACTAGCGAATACTACTTGATAATACTCGCGACTGTCCGCGGATCCACCGACGTTAGCGGGTACGGACACCGATCGCTCGAGGCCCGGTGGGATCCGAGCGCACACCATCACAACGCTTTTATCCCGCTCGAGACAACTCGTAGCCACGATGGTAGGTGTCCGCTTTACAGGGGCTCTCGCCCGCTTCTAATCATCACCTACCGTTCGCTGCGTCGGACGCGATCCGCCAGCGAGCGGCGTGCGCGGACGCCCGTCCGAACTTCTCACCGAAGTTCCCCCACCAGCCATGTCAGAATCAGATTCACAGCAACGGATAGCGGTCGTACTGCCAGACGGATCGGAGCTCGAGGTCGACGCCGACGCGACGGTCGAGGACTGCGCCTACGAGATCGGGCCCGGCCTCGGAAGCGACACCGTCGCGGGCAAACTCGACGGCGAACTCGTCGCCAAGGAAGCGCCCGTCTACGACGGCGCGGAACTCGAGATCGTCACGGACGGGTCCGACGAGTACCTGCGGGTAATGCGCCACTCGGCCTCACACTGTCTCGCCCAGGCCGTCGAACGCTTCTACGACGACGACGAGGTCAAGCTCGCGATCGGTCCGCCGACGGACGACGGGTTCTATTATGACTTCGATAACCTCGACGTCGACGAGGACGACCTCGCGGAGCTCGAACGCGAGATCGAGGAGATCGTCGCCGAGGACTACGAGATCGAGCGCGAGGACGTCTCGATCGAGGAGGCCGAACAGCGACTGGCGGACGAGCCCTACAAACTCGAGCTACTCGAGGAGTTCGCCGACGAGAACGACCAGGTGTCGTTCTACAAACAGGGCGAGTGGGAGGACCTCTGTGCCGGCCCCCACGTCGACTCGACGGGCGAGATCGGCGTCGTCAAGCTCCTCGAGATCGCGGGCGCCTACTGGCGCGGCGACGAGGAAAACGAGATGCAGACGCGGATCTACGGGACGGCATTCGAGGACGAGAGCGACCTCGAGGAGTTCATCGAGCGCAAGGAGGAAGCCGAGAAGCGCGACCACCGCCGGATCGGTTCGGAGATGAACCTGTTCTCGATCCAGGACGTCACGGGCCCCGGACTGCCGCTGTATCACCCCGCCGGCAAAACGGTGCTGAAGGAACTCGAGGACTTCGTCGAGAACCTGAATCAGGACGCGGGCTACGACTACGTCGAGACGCCCCACGTGTTCAAGACGGATCTCTGGCACCGCTCGGGCCACTACGAGAACTACGCCGACGACATGTTCATCTTCGACGTCGGCGACGACGAGTTCGGCCTGAAGCCGATGAACTGTCCGGGCCACGCCGCCATCTTCCAGGATCAGTCCTGGTCGTACCGCGACCTCCCCATCCGCTACGCGGAGAACGGGAAGGTCTACCGCAAGGAACAGCGCGGCGAGCTGTCGGGGCTGTCGCGGGTCTGGGCATTTACGATCGACGACGGCCACCTGTTCATCCGCCCCGACCAGATCCGCCAGGAGGTCGAGGAGATCATGGACATGATCACGGAGGTCCTCGAGACGTTCGACCTCGACTACGAGATGGCGCTGGCCACGCGCCCCGAGAAGTCCGTCGGCAGCGACGAGATCTGGGACCGCGCCGAGAACCAGCTCGAGGAGGTCCTCGAGGCCCGCGCCCACGAGTACGAGATCGAGGAGGGCGACGGCGCCTTCTACGGGCCGAAGATCGACTTCGCGTTCGAGGACGCGATCGGCCGCTCCTGGGACGGCCCGACGGTCCAGCTCGATTTCAACATGCCCGAGCGCTTCGACCTGGACTACGTCGGCGAGGACAACGAACAACACCAGCCCGTGATGATCCATCGGGCGCTGTACGGCAGCTACGAGCGGTTCTTCATGATGCTCATCGAGCACTTCGAGGGTCGGTTCCCGCTGTGGCTCGCGCCCGAGCAGGTCCGCGTGCTGCCGATCTCCGACGACAACCTCGGCTACGCCCACCGGGTCGCAAACGAGTTCGACGACTTCCGCGTCGAGGTCGATCAGCGCGACTCCACCTTGGAGCGAAAGATCCGCGCGGCCCACGACGACCGCGTTCCCTACCAGATCATCGTCGGCGACAACGAGGAAGACGACGGTAACATCTCGGTGCGGGACCGCTTCGAGGACCAGGAGTACGACGTTGAGATCGACGAGTTCCGTGCCCACCTCGAGAGCGAGCGCGCGGAGAAGCGCTCCGAACCGGACTTCCTGCAGAACTGATCGGGGCGCACGGCCGCGTCTCGGCAACGAATCGACGTGGCTCCGGCGCGGTGGTCGCGAGTTCGAGCGCGACGACGGGGTGGTCGCGATCCACGTCTGTGGAGAGATACCACGCTGAGGGAGATCGAAATACCCATACTTGCAGCATCGTGCACACTAGTATGAACCGTGCCGAGAAGGCCGCCCTCCAGCTGCGGGCGGTCGACGTGTTGCGGATGTTGAAGGAGACGCGAACCTACGACGAACTCGCCGCCGAGACGGACCTCCCGGCCGGCGACCTCAATCGCTACGTCAACGGCCACGTCCTGCCAGGTACCGAGCGCGCTCGCGAGGTCGTCGACGAACTCGGCCGCGAGGCGCTGGCCGACGAACTCGGCGCCCGGATCCGCGTCGACGAGGAGGGGTACGTCGACAACACGGCGACGGTGTTCGACCAGCCGTTTCTCGACCTCGCGGCACCGGTCGTCGCCAACGCCTTCGAGTTCGACCGCCCCGACGTCGTCCTGACCGCCGCGACCGACGGCATCACGCTGGCCAGCGCGCTGGCGAGCTACTACGGGACTCGGTGTGCCTACGCGAAAAAGAGCAAGGAGACGGCCGTCGAGGAGTTCATCGAGGCCCGCGAACGGCTCCAGTCGGGTATCGAGCTCACCTACTACCTGCCGGCCGCGGCGATCGACGAGGGCGAGTCCGTGCTGGTCGTCGACGACCTCATCCGATCGGGCGAGACCCAGGAGCTGCTGCTCGACATCGTCGAGACCGCCGACGCCGACGTCGCCGGCGTCTTCGCACTCATCGCCGCCGGCGACGACGGGATCGAGCGCGCTCGCGATCGGACCGACGCGCCGATCGGCTCACTGGTCTCGGTTTAACTACTCGTTTCGCTCGGCCTCGAGTTCGTCGAACAGCGCCTCGACGCGTTCTCGTACGTCCTCGCGGATCTCGTGAACCCGCTCGAGGTCCTTCCCGTGTGGATCCTCGAGGGCCCAGTCCCGAACGTCGGTGTCGGCGTCGAGCTCGAGCGTCGAACACCCCATCGTCGCGACGTAGTCGCAGGCCTCGAGCTCCGAGTCGGAGACCTCCCGGGGCGTTCGGTCGGAGAGGTCGAACCCGCCCTCGGCCATCGCCTCGCGGACGACGTCGTGGACCGACTCGGCGGGGTGGGTGCCGCCCGAGACGATCTCCACCTCGTCCTCGAGCCCGCGCTCCTCGCGCTCGCGCTCGGCGTAAGCGGTCGCCATCTGGCTCCGTCCGGCGTTCTGTACGCACACCATCGCGATACGGGTCGGATCGCCTTCCATATGCCCTCCTGCTCGAGGTGCCACCTAACGGTTCGTATGTTCGGCCCTGTGAGAACTATAGACACGGCTCTGGATACGTACGGAAGGCAGATTCAGGAGGCGAAATACTAATTGCGGGCGTCAGCGAACGATCGTCACCGGGACCGGGGAGCGTCTGGCGACGGTTTCGGCGACGCTGCCCAGCAGGATGCGGCTGGCACCGGTCCGACCGTGACTGCCGACGACGATCTGGTCGAAGTCGTTGTCCTCGGCGTAGTCGACGATTGATCGGGAGATTCCGCCGACGATCTTGTCCGTTTCGATGGTTGCGCCGAGCTGACTCGCGTGTTCGGCCGCGTCCTCGAGGATGCCCTCGGCGCGGGTCTCGTGGTGGTCCTGAATCTCGTCGTAGTTGGCCATCGCGCCGCCCTCGATCCCCGTCGCCGCGTAGAAGTCGCCCGGATCGAGCACGTGCAGCGCCGTGACCGTTGCCTCGGGGTGTTCCTCGAGCGCGAACTCGAGGGCCTGTGTCGAGCGGTCCGAGTCGTCGATCGGAACGAGGATTCGCTTCGCCATGTTCCGACGTACAGTATCATCCCAGATAAGTACACCCCACGAACGGTCTCGCAGGATGGCGATTTCCGACAGCGACACGGCGTCGGGGGTTTCGCCCGATCGGCGAGGTCGGGACTACGGGATCGGAAACGGAGAGAAACCGCGACCGCGTTCGAACCGGCGTTACTTCGCGCGGCCCTGACCGCCGGTGTTGGACGGTCGGACCTTCTCGGCGCCCTTGCCGCGGTTGTTCAGCCCGCGGTTGGCCTTGCCGGCGTTCGTGAGGCCACGGAACGCGCGGTTGGTGTGGGCGTCGTCGCAGATCCAGTTGAGATCGTCGTCGTTCTGGATCGCGGGGTGTTCGGGATCCACGAGGATCACTTCGAACCACTTCTGCGAGCCGTCCTCGCCGACCCAGTAGCTGTTGAGCACCCGAAGGTTGGGGTACTTCCGGGAGACCCGTTCCTCGCCGATGCGCTGGATGTTCTTGCGCCGGCCGATCCGGTTGACACCCTGGCGCTTGGTTCGGCGGCCAGCCTTGTGTCGCTGTTTCCGGGCCGTCCCCTTGCGGACGGAGACGCGAGTGACGATGATGCCCTGCTTGGCCTTGTAGCCGAGTTCGCGGGCCTTGTCGAGTCGGGTCGGGCGATCGATTCGCTCGATCGCACCCTGGTCGCGCCACTCCTGTTTGCGCTGCCACTGCAGTTCACCGAGTTTGCCGTCGTCGGGGTCCTTCCACGCGTCCTTGATGTGGGAGTAGAAGCTCTTTGCCATCGTGATCACTGCGGGCGTTTCCTGGTTCAACCCAGCGGGTCGACCCCGCGGATCACATCCCGACCTGTGGGCGTCGAACCGAACAGGTGCCCGCCGGCGCCCGCGACCCAGCGAGTCGTCCTGATCTATCGGACTGCCGAGTATAAACGCTTCGAACCGCGACGACTCGCTGTCGGCACACGGTTCCCTGCGGCCACCGTTCGCTGGTTCGCGGCGCGTGACGCCGCGCTCCGCGCTCCCGCCCTCGAGCCGCTCACGCCGGCTCGACCAGTTCGTACTCCTGGGAGAGGTCGTCCCAGAGCCGATCGACCGACTGCATCGATTCGAGTGCCTCGAGTCGATCGCGCAACTGCTCGGCCTCGGCCTCCGACGTCATCCCCTCGCTAACCGCCTCGTCGACGACGGTCTCGAGTACGTCCCGTTGATACTCGAATGGTGTCTCGCTCATGCTACCTGTACCCACACCCTTCACCCTGTTAGTTATGAGATCCACTATCACCGTTGCTCTGTGTGAATGGTTGCCTCGGAGCTATCGTCCTCCGTGATCGAACCGCCCGGTCGGGAGGGGACAGCGACGAGAATCCCCGACTGGATCGGGTCCTCGAGACTGACCGAGAGCGTACCGCTGCCGCCCGTTCTCCCGATGTTTCTCGTGTGCAACGTTCCGGAACGGGCACCGGCGCTCGAGACGAACGCTCCCCCCGTCGAACCGAACGGGCGGACCCACCGTTCCGCGAGATAAACGATTATAAATTTGCTACCGGTTGTATCGAACGGGATCCGACGAGTCAGACGACGCCGGCTCTCGAGTAGCCGGGCCAGTTTCGACCCCTGAAACTACGTTTCGGTCGGAAAACCCATTGAATTCAGAAAACCGAGTTGGGATCTTTTTGTGACGGGTGTTCACAAGGAACCTGTCGGCGGAGTCGACACGAGTTGTCCCCTGGGGTATCGGAACGTGCTCCCTGCTGAGTACCGTGCGGGGAGATTCGTTACGGCGGATCCGTCGACGCCGTCCGTCACCTCGCGGGGACCGTCCGGGATCGAACCGACGACGATCGATCAAGAGATGACCCGAAAGCACGCTACTGTTTCGCACGAATCGACACGAAATCGCGACGCGTCGACCCGTCGTCGGTTCCTCGCGGGAGCCGGCACCGCCGGGTTCGTCGGCGGGATCGGACTCACCGGCAGTGCGAACGCACTGCTCGGCGACGCGATAGCGGGCCTTACGAGCGTCGGCGACACGCTCGTCGACGACGCGCTCGATCTCGAGAGCGACGATATCCAGGAGACGATCGTCGTCTTCGAGACCAACGACGATGCCGACCGACTGCTCGAACTCGACGCCGTCGTCGGCCCCTTCGCCGTCCTTCCGATGGCCTACGCCGAACTCACCGGCCCGCTGATCGAGCGGGTCGCCGGCTGGGAGGAAGTTCGGTACGTCTCCTCGAACTACGAACTCGGGTACCACAACGACGACGCCCGCGAGGACACCCGCGCCGATCGAGTGCAGGCGGGCGATGGGCTCGAGACCGCCTACACCGGCGAGAATTCCCACACCGTCGTCGTCGACTCGGGCGTCGACGGCGCCCACCCCGACCTCGAGGCGAACCTGCAGGCTAACTACCAGTACGTCGGCGTCCCCGAGATCACTGACCCGCTGTGGTGGCAGGACGTCGGCTTCGTCGACAGCGACAACAGCGGCCACGGCACCCACTGCGCGGGCAGCGTCGCGGGCGACGGCTCGAAGAGCGACGGCGAGTACGCCGGGATGGCCCCCGACGCCGACCTCTCGGTGTACGCCTGCGGTGCCGGCGGGCTGCTGGTCGTCTACACCGTCGCGGCCTACGACGACCTGCTCCGGCGCCAGCGTGAGGGCGACCACGACGTCCAGGTCGTCTCGAACTCCTACGGTCCCGTCGACGACGACCGCCCGTTCGTCCCCGACGATCCGATGAACGTCGCCACCTGGACGGCCCACGAAGAGGGGATCCTGCCCGCCTTCTCGGCGGGCAACGACGGCCCCGAGAAGGGGTCGCTGAGCCAGTACGCGAAGGCGCCCCACGTCCTCGGCGTCGCGGCGACCGAAGCCGATCAAACTGTAACCGACTTCTCCTCGCGCGGGCGCCCGCAAGGCGGCTCCTGGGAGCACGACAACTACGACCGCGAGGCGGCCTACGAGAACCTCACCGCACTGTACGAGGGGGTCGACGAGGACGAGATCGACGGCCCGCTGGGGATCTACCGCAACGGCGTCGCCGCGAAGGGCGGCGACGTGGTGAGCACGCTCAACCCCGCCGATCCGCTCAACGTCGCCGACCCGGACGAGGAGCTGTACTACGGACCCATGTCGGGAACGAGCATGTCCTGTCCCGTCACCGCGGGCTGTGCGACGCTGGTCGTCGACGCCTACTACCAGACCCGCGGCGAGTACCCCGACCCGATGGACGTGCTGACGACGCTCGAGGCGACCGCCCGCGAGGACGTCCACGACAGTTACACGGCCGAATCGGCCGGTGCCGGTTACGTCGACGCGCTGGCCGCCGTCGAACGGGCCGAAGCGGACGAGTTAGCCGGGTTCGAGGAGATCGAGGTCGCACCCGGTAGCGCCGAGTAGGCGAGCACCCGTACGGCTCTTCGTTCTCCGACCCCGCTACAGGCTGTCCAGAAACGCCGCGCCGTGCTCGAGTGACGCGGCGGGATCGGTGGGATCGTCGTGCTCGTAGACGAGCCACTCTGCGCCGGCGTCCGCGGCGGCGTCGACGCAGGCCTGCACGTCGACGTCGCCCTCGCCGAGCTCGGCGAACGTCGGTTCCGCTCCACTGACGTCCATATCCTTCAGATGGATAGTCCCGACTCGTCCCTCGAGTTCACGGAGGCGCCGGGCGGGATCGTCGCCGGCCGCGAGCGCCCAGCCGACGTCGAGTTCGATCCCGACGTCGCTCGCCTCGAGGAAACGCTCGAAAGCCGTCTCCCTGCCGAGGTCAGCGTACTCGTGGTCGTGGTTGTGGTAGGATAGGTCCCAGCCGTCGGCGGCGAGTTCGTCGGCCAGCGCGTCGAGCCGTCCGGCGGTCTCGTCGACCGTCGAGGCGGACTCGAAGTACTCGGGGTCGAGCCACGGAACGACGACGCCCTCGACCTCGAGCGGAGCGTAAGCTTCCCGGACGGCGTCTCGCTCGTCCTCGAGCGTCTCGACGCCGACGTGGGGCGGCGCGACCTCGAGCCCTCGGGCATCGAGGAGTTCGGCGATCTCGTCGGGATCGTCGTGCAGCGGCGAGTGCTCACCGGCGAACTGGACGCCGTCGTAGCCGGCGTCGGCGGCGCGCTCTACGATCTCGGTCGTCGACGCCTCGAGTTCGCGAACGCTGTAGAGGTTGATGGCGGTCTTCGGCATGGGTCGTCCCACACGCTGCCGCGGTAATGGATTATCGGTGTCGGAGACTCGATCCCGGTCCCGACGCTACCACTCGGCGACGCTGCCGTCGTCGTGGCGCCAGATCGGGTTGTGCCAGTCGACGCCACCGGTCTGATCGCGGACGTAGTTCTCGTCAATCTCGATGCCGAGTCCCGGTCCCTCGGGGAGGTCGACGTACCCGTCACGGTACTCGAAGACGGAAGGATCGGCGAGGTAGTCGAGCACGTCGCTGGTCTCGTTGTAGTGGATGTCGAGGCTCTGTTCCTGGATCAGCGTGTTCGGCGAGCAGGCGTCGACCTGGATGCAGGAGGCCAGCGCGATCGGTCCGAGCGGGCAGTGGGGCGCCACCGAGACGTCGTACGCCTCGGCCATCGCAGCGATCTTTTTGACCTCCGTGATTCCGCCCGCGTGAGAGAGGTCGGGCTGGATCACGTCTACAGCGTTCGACTCGAAAATCTCCTTGAAATCCCACCGGGAGTACATCCGCTCGCCGGTCGCGATCGGGATCGTCGTCGCCGCCCGAATGTCCGGCAGCGCATCGTTGTGTTCGGGCAACACGGGTTCCTCGATGAACATCGGATCGTACGGCTCGAGGGCCTTCGCCAGCCGGCGGGCCATCGGCTTCGAGACGCGGCCGTGGAAGTCGACGCCGATGTCGACCTCGCTGCCGACGGCTTCCCGGACCGCAGCGATGCGGTCGACGGCCTCCTCGACGGCTCGCGGGTTATCGACGGGCCGAAGCTCGGACGTCGCGTTCATCTTCAGCGCGCTGAACCCAGCCTCGACCTTCTCGCGAGCCGCGTCGCCGACGTCCCGCGGGCGGTCTCCGCCGATCCACTGGTAGACCCGGATTCGGTTACGTGCCTTTCCGCCGAGCAGTTCGTACACCGGCGCGTCGAAGCGCTTCCCCTTGATGTCCCACAGCGCCTGGTCGACGCCAGCGATGGCCGACATGAGAACCGGGCCACCGCGGTAGAAGCCGCCGCGGTACATCGCCTGCCAGTGGTCCTCGATCGCGCTCGGATCCTCGCCGAGCAGGTAGTTCTCGAGCAGTTCCTCGACCGCCGTTCGGACCGTTTTCGCGCGTCCCTCGACGACCGGTTCTCCCCAGCCGACGGTGCCGTCGCTCGTCGTGAGCTTCAAGAATAGCCACCGCGGCGGGACTTCGAACAGTTCGTAGTCAGTGATTCGCATGTTATGGTGAAACCTCCTTGAGGAGGACGCGACCGGGCTCGTCGTAAACACGGCGAAAGCGATCGAACTCGAGGTACTCGATTCGACCGATAGCGAGGACTGATTGCCGCCGACGGAACGAC
>NZ_JBLRWX010000087.1:0-15527 GCF_047921035.1 Natronococcus sp. | reverse complement strand
GGCGAACCCCCCGCTTCGGGAACTCGAGACCGATCCCGAGGGCGATACGGTCGACACGCTCCGGGCCGCCCTGCCGGACGTCCGGCTCGAGAACTTCCCGGACCACGACCGCCAGCACCTGGAGGGCGGGCTGGTCGGCTTCCTCGCCTACGACGCCGTCTACGACCTCTGGCTCGAGGAGGTCGGCTGCGAGCGGCCCGACTCGCGGTTCCCGGACGCCCAGTTCGTCCTGACGACGAGGACGCTCGCGTTCGACGAACGCGACGGGACGGTCTCGCTCGTGTTCACACCCGTTCTCGAGGACGGCGACGACCCCGACGCGGTCTACGACGACCTGCTCGCGGAGGCCAAGGACGTCGCCGGAACGCTTCGGGAGGCCTCGGAGCCGGACTCGGGCGGGTTCGTCCGCGAGGACGAGCGGGCAGGCTCGCGCGAGGAGTACGAGGAGAGCGTCCGCCGCGCGAAAGAGCACGTCCTCGACGGCGACATCTACCAGGGCGTGATTTCGCGCACGCGGGAGCTGTACGGCGAGGTCGACCCCATCGGCTTCTACAAGGCGATGCGCGAGGTCAACCCCTCGCCGTACATGTATCTGCTCGAGCACGACGACCTGACCGTCGTCGGCGCGAGCCCGGAGACGCTGGTCTCGGTACGGGGTCGCGAAATCATGTCGAACCCGATCGCGGGTACCTGCGATCGGGGCTCGGGCCCCGTCGAGGACCGCCGGCTGGCCGGCGAGATGCTGGCCGACGAGAAGGAACGGGCCGAACACACGATGCTGGTCGATCTGGCGCGCAACGACGTGCGCCGGGTCGCCGAGCCCGGCTCCGTGCGGGTCGACGAGTTCATGAACGTGCTGAAGTACAGCCACGTCCAGCACATCGAGTCGACGGTGACGGGCCAGCTAGCGGCGGACGCAGATGTTGCCGAACCGCGTTCGGCATCCCGGGAGACCGCGTCTCCCGATGCGTTCGACGCGACGCGGGCCGCCTTCCCCGCAGGCACCCTCTCGGGGGCGCCGAAGATCCGCGCGATGGAGATCATCGACGACCTCGAGGCCGAACCCCGCGGGCTGTACGGCGGCGGGGTCGGCTACTACTCCTGGACGGGCGACGCCGACTTCGCGATCGTGATTCGAACTGCGACGGTAGAACGGGAGGACGAACGCGACCGGATCACCGTCCAGGCCGGCGCCGGACTGGTCGCCGACAGCGACCCGACCGCAGAGTACGAGGAGACCGAAAAGAAGATGGGCGGCGTGCTGGCCGCCCTCGAGAAGATCGAGGACGAACGGACTGAGGCCACCCCGGAGGTGGGGCGATGAGCGCGACCGGAACCGCGGACGAGCGCGAGTCGGAGGGCGAGACCGTCCGGGTCCTCGTGATCGACAACTACGACTCCTTTACGTACAACCTCGTCGAGTACGTCAGCCAGCAGCCCGGGACCGAGACCGAGGTCCGCAAGAATACGGCTTCGCTCGAGGAGGTCCGCGCGGTCGACCCCGACGCGATCATCGTCAGCCCCGGGCCGGGTCATCCGAAGAACGACCGCGACGTCGGCGTCTCGACGGCCGTCCTCCGGGAGGTCAGCCCCGAGGTGCCGACCCTAGGCGTGTGTCTCGGTCTCGAGGCCGCCGTCTACGCTTACGGCGGCTCGGTCGGGCGCGCACCCGACCCGGTCCACGGCAAGGCCTGGGCGGTCGACCACGACGGCGCGGGCGTCTACGCCGGACTCGAGCAGGGATTTCGCGCCGGCCGGTACCACTCGCTTGTCGCGACCGAGATTCCGGACTGCTTCGCGGTGACGGCGACGGCCGACCACGACGGCACCGAACTGGTCATGGGCGTGCGCCACCGCGAGCACCCGATCGAGTGCGTGCAGTTCCACCCCGAGAGCGTCCTCACTGCGGTAGGCCACGACGTGATCGAGAACTTTCTCGAGGGGCTGTGACGGGCGTCGGTTCGTCTACTTTTGGCTCGATTTCTGTTACTCCCGACTGAGCGACCGGCATTGCGGTGGCGCGCGCTGACCGAGAGCGAGCGAACTGCGAGCTCTCGGACCCAAGCCGTGCGAGGGATGAACGAGGGAGCAACGCGACCGAGTGAATCGGCTGGGGAGGGCGTGGCGATTCCGTGTTGCCGGCTCGAGCAGCACGCTCGAGTCCTCAACTGTCACCTCACGGCCGATATCGTTCCGGACTTCCGGTCGACTTATCCGATAACGCCGACAGTGTAGAGTCCCGCGAGGGCGACGCCGGCGACGAGGCCGACGCGAACGGCGAGTTTGATCGCGACACGGACCGCGAGGATCGTAACCAGAACGAGGACGAGGGCGGCCAGGGCGAGCAAGCCCGTGCTGGACGTGAGTGGATCGAGCATACGTTCCACCCCGCACGGCAACTATGTAGTCTTTCTGGATATATTGAAAGACACGATTACGATACAGTGTCTTTTCCGTATGGCTCGAGAGGTAGATGAGCGACTATTTCGTCCGCAAATTTACTTTCAGTCTCCTCTGAAAATCATTAAGTCCGTCGCCGTACTACTCTCTCGCAAGCGCGAAGAGAGCCGTTTCGCCCTCGCATCGCAACCCCCGATTGAGTACAGGACCAGCTACGCAACTATGGTTGTACTACTACAATACAAATGGAAGAATACCACTACAATTATGAGGCGCCGATGAATACCGATTCTTCGCTACAAATGACCCACGCCAGGACCCGGACCCGCGACGGAATCCGCACGCGTCGGCGGGCTACCCTCGAGGTGACCCGCGCATGAGCGAATCCGACCTCTCCGCGGAGGAGCTTACCCTCCCGATCAAGCGCACCGAGGGCGACACCCTCGAGCAGCGCCTGACCGACAACGCCTACGACAACATTCTCCCCGCCCGATACCTCCGCAAGGACGCCGACGGCGAACTCGTCGAGAGCCAGGAGGATCTGTTCGACCGCGTCGGCAAGAACATCGCGCTGGCCGAAGCCGTCTACGAGGCCGAGAAGCGCGACCTCGAGATCACGGTCACGCCCGACCAGCTCAAGCCCGACCACCCGCGGCGGGACGAACTCGCGGCGGAAGTGTTCGGTGCGGGCACCACCGCGGACGACGAGGCCGAAGCCGCGCTCTCTATCTACAACGTCAACAAGTTCGCCTACGACACCGTCGTTCCCGAACTGCCCGAGGAGGTCCGGGCTCACGTCGAGGACGTCGCCGAGGAGTTCCAGGAGATGATGGCGAACCTGGACTTCATGCCGAACTCGCCGACCCTGATGAACGCGGGCGACGAGCTCCAGCAGCTCTCGGCGTGTTTCGTCGACTCCCCGGAGGACGACATCGACGACATCCACCAGACCGCGAAAGAGGCCGCCCAGGTCTTCCAGTGTCTCACCGAGGAGTCGACGGTGATGGTCGAGGGGAAAGGAGTCGTCAGCGTCGCGGACGTGGAAGCCGGTGACCGCATCGCACAGCGAACCGACTCGGGATTCCAGTACAAACCAGTCGAGGAGACACATACGTACGAGGACGCGGAGACGCTTACGGTTACCCTCGCGAACGGCCTCTCCGTCCGTGGAACGCCGAACCACCGACTCATGGTCGATGGCGAGTGGACCCGACTCGACGAGATCCGGACTGGTCAGGAGATACACTACGCGCTGGGCTGGCTTCGGGAGGCGGACCGCGAACTCCCGGAGCTGGCGTCGGTAGCGAGCGGTGCTCGGTGGAGCGAAAACAGAAGCGTCGAGAACGCGGAGATTTTCGAGCTGTATCAGGAGGGACTCAGCGATTACGAGATCGCGGAGCGCCTCGATTGCGGGAAGTCCACGGTACAGCGTCGGCGGAGCAACGAGCTGGAGCTCCCGGCGAACGGGAGCGGCGGACGGAACCCCGGTTCCACGTCGTTCGACGAATCGACGGCCCGCGAACTGTACCGAGACGGACACACCGACGCGGAGATCGCCGACAAACTGGACGTTCACCAAGCGACCGTCGGGCAGTTCCGTGCCCGCGAGCAGTTCTCGCCGAACGGGACGGCCGTCAAAACGGTCCAGCAGCCGGAGCAGCTCAGCGAAAACCTCGCGGAGCTCGTCGGCCTCTGGCTCGGTGACGGGTCGTGGCACCAGGACGGTGTCCGGTTCCATATCGGACGCGAGGGCGTTGCCGAGTACGTCGACGAACTCTCTCGACAGCTGTTCGGTACATCGACATCGGTCTCCGATGCGGATGGGTGCTTCGAGGTCGGTATCAACAGCCACGAGATCAAGCGCTGGTGGAAAGCGAACTTCGCCTGTAAGCCCGACGAAGCCCAGTCCGCTCGCGTTCCACGGGTTATCAAGCGTGCACCTGCCAGCGTCGTCGAAGCGTTCCTCCGAGGGTACTTCACCGCGGATGGAACGCTGCTAAACGGGACGTATCCGAAGCTGTACAGTGCATCCGAACGGGCAATCGACGACGTCGCGACGCTGATGATGGGACTCGGTTATCCAGTCAAGAAGTCGGTCATCCGCGACGAGGACGCCCATCCGTACTACGGCCTCATTCCGACGACCGGTGAGGGGCGAAAAGCGTTCCTTCGCGAGGTCGGGTTCATCGACGAACGTCGCGAGATCGGTCTGTCGAACATCGATTCCGTGACCGCCCGCGACTCTCACGTTATCGGTGAGGAGTACAGGGTCGAAGTCGATTCCGTGACCGAATCCGACCCCGCGACCGTCTACGACATTACCGTCGCGGACAATCACGAGTACGTGACCGACGGGATCGTCTCGCACAACAGTGGCGGCGGCATGGGCTACGCCTTCTGGCGCCTGCGGCCCTACGGCGACGCGGTTGGATCGACCGGCGGTATCGCGTCGGGCCCGATCACGTTCATGCGAACCTACGATCAGATGTGCGAGACGATCGCTCAGGGCGGTGCCCGACGGGGCGCCCAGATGGGCGTCATGCGCGTCTCCCACCCGGACGTCATCCAGTTCATCCACGCCAAGAACAAGGACGTCTCGCTGGCCGAGACGCTGCGCCTGAACGACCCCGACGACTACACCCACACCTCCTTCCAGGACGCCCTCGAGGAGGCCCGCGAACTGATCGACGACGAGGGACGCGTCCCGAAGCACCTCCGGAACGCCGTCGAGGGCCACCTCTCGAACTTCAACATCTCCGTCGGCGTCACGGACGACTTCATGGAGGCCCTGCAAGCGGGCGAGGAGTTCACGTTCACCAACCCCCGGACGGAGGAACCCCACGTCGCGACCGCGGAGACGAAGGAGCTGTACGAGATGTTCGGCCTCGGCGAGTACGTCGAGGTCGGCGAGGAGCTGTCGATTCCCGCAGAAGAGCTCTGGGACGACATCGTCGAGGGCGCCCACGAGAACGGCGAACCTGGCGTGATCTACCTCGAGCGGGTCAACAAGCAACACTCCTTCGATGTGGACAAACATCCAGATCATAGGATTCTTGCAACAAATCCATGCGGAGAACAACCGTTAGAGGAGTACGAGGCCTGTAACCTCGGCCACATCAACCTCTCGACGCTCGCGGATCTCGAGGCACCCGACTGGCGCGTCTGGTACGACGAGCACGGCGACGAGTACGAGGACCTCGAGGCGGCCGTCGACGCCTTCCTCGAGGAAGCCGTCGATTTCGAGGAGTTCGATCGACGCATCGAGATGGGCACTCGGTTCCTCGAGAACGTCGTCACGATGAGCGACTTCCCGGTCGACAAGATCGAACAGAAGGTCCGGGAGATGCGCAAGATCGGGCTGGGCATCATGGGGCTGGCACAGCTGTACATCCAGCTGGGCATGGAGTACGGCAGCGAGACCTCAAACGAGGTCGCGCGCCAGCTGATGACCCACATCAACCACGAGGCGAAGTGGACCAGCCACGAACTCGCCCGGGAGCGGGGCTCGTTCGCCGACTGGGCGGACTCGAAGTACGCCGATCCCACGGAGTACCGCGAGTGGTTCGAGCACCAGACCGGCCTCGACGCCGACGACTGGGCCGATGGCTTCCCGATCCGTAACCACAACGTGACGACCATCGCGCCGACGGGTACGACCTCGATGGTCGGCAACACGACCGGCGGCTGCGAACCGATCTACAACGTCGCCTACTACAAGAACGTCTCCGACGACGTCCAGGGCGACGAGATGTTAGTCGAGTTCGACGACTACTTCCTCCGGGTGCTCGAGGACAACGGTATCGACGTCGACGCCGTCAAAGAGGAGGCTCAGGAGCAGATGGCGACCAACCAGTTCAACGGCGTCGAGGGGCTCTCGACGGTGCCCGACGCGATCGGCGAGCTGTTCGTCACGACCGGCGACCTCTCGGCGAAAGACCACGCCGGCGTGCAGGTCGCCTGTCAGGCCGGCGTCGACTCCGCCATCTCGAAGACGGTCAACGCGCCGAACGATTCGACGCTCGAGGACGCCAAGGACGTCTTCGAGTACATCTACGAGCACGGCGGGAAGGGCGTCACCTACTACCGCGACGGCACCCGCAGCAAGCAGGTGCTGACCACGCGCGCGGACAACGCCGACTTCGCCGACGAGACCGAGGCCGCCGAGGCCCTGGTCGAACAGATCGACGAGATCTTCGGCGGCCTCGAGGCGTTCCTCGAGAGCGAGGACATCCAGGAGATCCTCGAGGATGACGCCGGCTCGCTGGTCGACGAGGCGGACGACCGCGAGCCCGTGCAGGTCGACTTTACCGAGAAACGCGAGCGCCCCGACGCCCTCCAGGGTGTCAGCCAGCGTATCGACACCGGCTACGGGAAGGTGTACGTGACGATCAACGAGGATCCCGAGACCGGCCAGCCGTTCGAGCTGTTCGCGAACATCGGCCACTCGGGCGGGTTCACCAACTCCTTCACCGAGGCGCTGGCGAAGGTCATCTCGACCTCGCTGCGCTCGGGCGTCGACCCCGAGGAGATCGTCGACGAACTCTGCGGGACTCGAAGTCCCAAAGTGGCCTGGGACAAGGGCGAGCAGATCCAGTCGATCCCCGACGCCATCGGCACCGCCATGCGTCGCTACCTCGAGGACGAGATCGACAAACCGTACCCGACCCAGCAGACCTTAGAGGACGCGGCCGACACGGACGCCGATGCGGCCGTCGACGGCCCGAAGACCGACGGCGGCGCCGCTGCCGCGAACGCGGCAAACGATGACGACGACGCGATTCAGGACCTCATCGACGCCGGCGAGTCACCCGAGTGTCCGGACTGCGGTTCGCTGTCGCTGTACTACTCCGAAGGCTGCAAGACCTGCGAGTCCTGCGGCTGGAGCGAGTGCTGACGGTCGGGAGCTGACGCGATCGCCGTTTCGGCCTTTTGGCGGACTCGAGCGAACCGAGCGCGGCCCCATCATGTTCAGGTGATACCATTTTCCTCGTGGCGTGCGAACGTTCAGCATGAGAACGACGCGATCGCTCGTCCTGGAGGTCGATACCGACGAGGTACTGCTCGGCGAACCCGTGACGGTCCGGGTTCGGGACCGACTGCAGAACCCGATCGAGGGCGTCACCGTCTCCAGTCGGAGCAAGGCCGTCCGAACGGACGCGACGGGGCGCTGTCAGCTCGCCTTCCACGCGCCCGGACTGTGGTCGCTCACCGCGACCAAATCCGGCGAAGGCGAACTCACGTACCGGCCGGCGACGACGCTGATCCGGGCGATCACGAGGCCGGCGATGGCACGGCGGGTGCGCCGGATCGCCGCCTGCTCCGAGTGAGCGGGAGCTACTTGAGGGCCTCGAGCCAACGAGATCGTATGAGCGACGACGGGAGAACCGACCCCGATAGACCGGAGTCGACGACCGAAGCCGAGGGAGCACCGACCTGTCCGCACTGTCAGGCACCGATGTACAAGCGCCACTGCAAGTACGTCTGCCCCCAACACGGCGTGGTGATCGACTGTAGCGATCCGTTTCGGTAGTCCGCGACAGCCATCGGAGGAGCACACTCCCCTTCCGAGTCCGCTCGAGGCGACGGAACCACCGGTGCGAACGCGTCTTCTGCGAAACGTACCTCCAGCCGCGTCGGACGGCCGCGGCCGTCGACCGCTACGACCTCAACACAACGTTTATTCGCCCCGCCGGGCCAGTTTCCGTCGATGAACGGCGACGAGCGCGCGGTCGACCCGACTGACGACCGCGTCGAACTCGGGCTGGCGCTGCTCGAGCGACTCGAGCACGAGTCGCTACCCCTGCCGGACGTCGTCGACCGGATCGAGACCGTCACCACGGATCCGACGGTCGCCCGGACGATCCTCGATCAGGCCGAACTCCGCGGGATCATCGAGCGCGAGGACGGCATCGTCCGACCGAAGAGCCGCCAGTACGTACGGTTCGATCGCGACGTGATCACGAAAGAGGGCGAGTTCTCCTGTCGGCGCTGCGGCTCGGGGCTCTCGACGGGCTACTTCATCGACCTCGAAAGCGGCGAGCTCGGTCCGTACGGCTCCTCCTGTATTCGAAAGGTGACGGGCCGGGAGTAGGCCGTTACCGTCCCTGCCGGAGTTCGCCGATGAGTCGCTCGATCGTTTGCTGTTGGGCCTCGAGTCGCTCGTTCTGGCGCTCGACGGCGTCCTCGAGGGCCTCGAGCCGCTCGAGGACCTCCTGGTTCGCCGCGTCGTCGCCGACGGAGCCGGCAGCGGCTGCCCGCGCGACGTCCTGGGTGGCGTCGGCCGGCGCGCCGTCGACGGTGCCGGCCATCGGCGGTCGCGACTCGACCGCGGCCCGCTGGCCGTCGGCTCGAGTCGGTTCCGAACGGACGGCACGTCTCGGCGACTGGCCGGATCCGCCCGCTCGCTCGTCGCTGCGCTCCTCGGACTCCTCGAGCGGGTCCGGTTCCTCCTCGAGGGCGGTTCCCGTCGTGCGCTCGTAGTAGTCGACCAGCGCCCGCTTGAGTCGCTCCCGGAGGTCGTCGGCCGCGTCGTTGGGCGCTTTGATCCGCTGGGGCCGCCCGTCGACCTCGAGGACGATGCGGGTCGCGACGTCGCCGTCCTCGAAGGAGAGGTTCGTCACGTTCCGGAAGTGGTAGGCCTCGGAGCCCTCGTCCCAGACCGCCGCGCCGACGTGTTCGATCAGTCGCTTCTCGGTCAGGATCAGCGTGAGTTCGCTGAACCGGTAGACCTCGATGAGCGACTCGTCGGAATCGATGACCCCGTTCGTTCGCAACACGCCCGCCAGCACGGGTCTGAGGACGTCGTCGGTCTTGCTCGCGGGAACGGTCACCTCGGCGGTGTCCGAGAGCGGGTATTCGAGGGTGAGCGACGTCTTTCGGCGCCCCTCCGAGACGGTGAGCCGATCGGCGTCGTACGTGAGCTCCTCGATCGACTCGTCGGTCAGTAACCCCTCCGCGCGGTAGACGATGCTGCTCGAGTCCGCGACGAAGAGCTCGTCGTCACCGCCGAGCGAGACCCGTGTTCGGACCTCCTCGTCGCCGAGAGCGGATCGAACGATGACGGGAACGGTCATATCCGGCGTTGGGTAGGTTCGGTGATAAATGCGTGGGTTCTGCTTGCACGGCCGACGCGAAAGGGAAGGTTAAAGAAACAGACCGCACTACTCGAAAACGAGCCCGGGTGGCTTAGCTGGACATAGCGCCGCACTCATAGGGTTCAGAGATTCGGTGCGGTTTCGCCTTGGAAGCCTCCGTGTCCCCGAGAGGACTGCCGAGCCTCGGACCTGGGACATGCGGAGATCGAGGGTTCGGAGCCCTCCCCGGGCACTCATCAAATTCTTTATATGCCAACGTAAAAACACCCCGAGAGACGGGTGTTTGCTGTCCTCGAGCAAAAACACGTAGTCACAATAATATAGCAGATAGGACTCTACAGCATCCTCGATCGGCAGCAACGGGGGATGGAGCATGACATCCGCGTCCGTCGCCGACAACCGCGCGCGCGGCCTAGATGTCGAAGACGAGAGCTGCCGTCAGTGGCCCCTCAAGCCGATTGCTGATGAGCGCGCCCGACGGGACGATTGGTACGATCTCGTCGCGACAGAGCCCTTCAGCGTCGCTGCTCAGTCTGTCGACGCCGGCGATCCGATCGAGTGCAAGTCCTGCTGGGTTCGGTACGAGTCGCGCAGAGGCCAGTGGTGGATCGCGCGCGCGAACCACGAGCGACTCGTCAGCGCCGGCGGCTGGTACATTCTCTCGGTGGTCGATCCAGAGACCGAGTACATCCTCCGGATGTCGCTCGTCGGTGCGTCAGTTATCGATCAGCTGATCGCCGAGCGGTGGACGAACTGCGGCCGTGGCGGTCAGACCGTCGAACAGTACCGCCAGATCCCGTGGTCAGCCGTCTTTGATCCCACCGAGACCCCAGGAGGTGAGACAGCTTGAGCTCGTCTACGAGTGCGTACGAGCCCGACTGTCCCGGGTGTGGCTGGATCCTTCCCGAGTCCTGGCGCCTCGAGGACGATCGGTCTCGCTGGGAGTGTCGTAACTGCCGTCGCACCTTCGGCGTTCACGAGGTGGTTCGATGAGCGTCGCTCCTCGGAGTGCCGAGGACGTGAAGGAGCTGTTCGAATCGCTTCGCGATCGCGTCAACGACTTCGAGGCCCGACTGGATGCGTTCTCGAGCTGGCTCGAGAACACCGACGACCGCGTCAGCGAACTCGAGGACGAGAACGACGAGCTCCGAGCCCGTCTCGATGCGCTCGAGTCGCGGATGGACGTCCTTGAGGACGACTCCAGCAGCAAGGACGGGAAGGTCCGACAGATCGTCGCCGGCGCCGAGAACAATCGCACCGGCGATCAGTCCGCGGTCGTGATGAACGCCGCGAAGATTGTGACGGTGACCGGCGTCTCACGACGCTACGCTTACGACCTGATCGACGATCTCCCGGAGCAGTACCACTGGATCCTCACGCGGAGCGAAGCGAGAGAGCGCCAGTTCGGCAGCATCGAGATCGACGACGGGAAGCAAACGAAGGCGATCGTGATCGACTTTGAAGCACTTCACAGCGACCCGGAGGCTGTGAACAAGTTCACCACAAGCTCCGAGGGAGGGGGGCGGTAGAGATGGGTTTCTTCCAACGCGGCATTCCACCGCCCTTTCATTCGGCTAAAATCTCGTTGTAGTAGTAGTGTTAATTATCAAACAATTAGCGGTGGGTGTGTTCGCTCTCGGCTCTCTCTCGGAGAGAGCGAGCGAGTTCGACCCGCCGTCGGCCTGTGGTGAACAAGTTCAATGGACCCTCAGCACACATCGGTGGAATCGAACACTCGCAATCTGGGAGAAGAGATCCTCTCTCGTCTGTCCCGGGGCGCGTGGGCGAAACAGTTCCTGATCGAGGCGGTCGTCGACGAAACAGAGTACGATCGCGAGGCTGTTCTCCGGGTGTTCGACGAACTCGAGAACACCGGTCGGATCTACACTTTCAACGGGGTGGTCAAGCGGACATGAGCGTCCCGATGCAAGCGTCGACGTCTGACAACTGCGACTGGACGTACAAGCGCTCGCTCCACGAGGGAGACCTCTCGCCCGAGGAGAACACGAAAATCGCCGATCGCGTGATCCGGCACCACGAGTGGAACTGCACGAAAGACGAACCCGGCAACGAGTGGGGCGATACGGTAGAGGTCGAGAAGGAGGTCATCGCGACCGGCGATCGAGAGATCGCGACCGATGGCGGCCACCCGCCGGAGATCGAGAACTGTCCGAATCAAGACATCCCGAAGAGCAACCCGTTCCGCGACCGAATCATCGACCTTCGATCAGACGGCCACAGTTGGGAAGAGATCTGGGAACTCCTCGAGGAGGCATACAACCCAGTCGATAGGGCTGCGTTCGAGGAGTGGTCGGACCAATGAGCCAGTCCGACTCGCCAGATGGACTCACCGAAGCACAGCGCCGCAAACGGTCCAAAGAGGTCTACGATCGCGTCGTCAGCACGGTTGACAAGAACTCCGGTGGGCCCCAGCCCCCACTCGCGAAACAGTCATCGATCTTCGGCAGCCTGCACACTGCCGGTTACGGCCCCTACGGTCACGATAGCATCCACAATGCGATGATAGCCGCTTGCTCGAACGGCGACCTGATCCGCGGGAAAGACCGTCGCGGCAACCCGCGGCTCGGGATCAACGACGGAGCGACGCTCGCCGAAAAGCTCGATAGCTATCTCTCGGGGCGCGACAGCTCACGAGAAGATCTCGTCGTCCTCGGGATCGAGGCCTACGTCCGCGTCGCCGACGAGCCGGACTCGGAGCTGATCGGACGCGCGAACGAACGACTCGCACAGCTGCGCGGTGATCAGGATGACTGACCGGACTATCGATCCGGAGAGCAAAGGACTGCGGTATCGAGTGGTCGACCAACAGGACGGCGCCCAGCTGCTCGCACCGGTCTACCCGAGCTACCCGCGGACACGCGCAGAGATCGAAGCACTTCGCGAACTCGCCACGATCGTCGACGTCGCCCCAACCGGCCACATTCGGATCGGCGAGGAAACGGCTCGCGAGCTCGAGGCCGCCGTCGGCGAAGAGGTCTCGGCTGTCGAGATCGACCAAGCCCGGATCGCGATCATCGGAAGCGTGGTGTCTGAGGTCTTCTCAAATCTGATGGAGATCATCGCGGATTTCGTGCAGGCGTTCCGTGACGCGCTGAAAACCGTCGCGGAGAGTCTCGCCGAGGCGTTCAAGACTGCCGACGTCGACGAGCCCGAAGCCGATACTCGAGAGCAGAGGCTTCCGGCGAAGATTCGAGAGGCACGAGCTTGCCGACAAGATCGTCGCGGCCGACTCGAGAGCCAACTCGGGACCGAACGGTATGGAGGGTCGCGATGAGTAACGCCTACCGCTGCAATCGGTGCGGCGAGTATCACGATACGCCGGTCGGGATGATCCTCGAGAACCGCGGCGCAGCGCTTCGGAGACACCTCGACTTCGAGACGAGCACACTGCACTTTTGCGAGTCGTGTCGGGGCGCGTTCGGCGAGTTCATGGACGCCGACGCCGACGATCCAGAGCTCGAGGCTGACGACCACGACGCTGAGGAGCAGGAACTCCTCGATGCGCTGCCGGAGTGCGAGACCTGTGGCGAGCCGGTCAAATCGATCGAAAATGGTGCATCCAAGCTCCAGCCAGGGGATTGCATTAGTATCGTGACGGTTCCGTACGCAGCAGATCCAGCTCGCCGAGAGCCAGATCTACAGGTAATCCGCCACGCGACCGACGCCGAAGACGCGCTCGAGTCGCAGTGGATCGAGACCGAAGACCGTGATCGAAATGAAATATAGTGATTTGCACTGCGTTGAGTGCCACGAGCGCCGGATCGTCGACTCCGATCAGTGTCTCAACTGCGGTGCCGAGTTCGATCGGGAGCGTGTTCGAAATGTGTGAGTGCAACCACCGCGATCGCGTTGGATCAACGATCCTCGAGCCTCGCGGAATTGAAACGAGTATCTGCTACCAGTGCGGCGCGATCGATCCCGAAGGGCGTGTAACGAGTGACGATGCCGCACCCTCCGACAGCAGTACGCGAATCCCGCCGATGGGCGAAGTCCTATCTCTCACAGGAGGGATCTATCTCGGCGGGTTCGCGATGTGGTTGCACGAGTCCCTGGGTTTCGCTCTACTGGCGCTCGGGCTGGTGGTCTTAGCGGTTAGGGATTGGACAGGTGATCACGATGAGTGAGGAAGTGCTTCGAGAACTCCCACCGACGGCACTACTGGTCTACCGAGCCCTCGAGGACGCCGACGACCCGCTGACGAAAGTCGAGATCGCCGATCGAACCTATAGACCCGAGCCGTCGATCGATAACGCACTCAGCCAACTCGCTTACCAGGATCTGATCGATTCAGACTATCTGATGACCGACCGGCGGAAGAAGGTCTACTATCTTGATAGCTAGCAGCAGATGGCGACGCCTGTCAGGGCGTTCGCCGTCCGGCTCCATGCGACAGGTTGTTCACTTCGAAAGACACAAGCAATTCTTCGCTCACTCGGCGCTGAGCGCTCTCATCAAGCGATCTGGAACGAGGTACATCGGCTGGCTGATAGTGTTCCTGACCCGCCGACGGCGCAGCCGTCGCGGGTCGGGGTTGATGAGACCGCTGTCAGGATTAACGGTGATTGATCTTGAATGTACGCTGCAATAGATCTCGACACGAAACTCATCCTCGACGTCGCACTCTTTGGACGGCGAGGCACCGATCCAGCAGTTGCGTTTCTGCATGGCCTCACCGAGAAACACGATCTCTCCGACGCAGAGTTTCTTGTCGATGGTGCTGACTATCTGACTTCCCTCTCCCGATTAGGATTGAGAGGTCACCTCGACTACGTTGATCGAAACCACATCGAAAAGTGGTTCATACCCTCAAAATACGAGTCGACCGCTTCCATACCTCGTGGGTGGCAGTCGGGCGAGTGCCAGAGAGTAGCTTGAACAGTTTGTCCACTACTATAACACACAGCGACCGCACCAGTCACTCAACAACCAACCGCCAACGGAGGTGCTAAACTAGACAGTGCCCTGCTACGAGGATTTTCAGTTGCTGAGAAAGTTGCCAGTAAATATTACTTGAAGTCGTGTGTCACTATACGAAATGACATTCAGTGAAATAGATAGACGGTCATACATAAGATTGTTAGCAGCAGCTGGATTTACCACAATCGGGGCAGCCAGTGTCCAAGGCCAAGAAGACCCGGGACCAGTCGATCGTGGGGATGCCAGTAACTATACGATCTTGGCGAAATCGGGGATCTCTACAGTTCCCGATTCCGATGTGACGGGAGATATTGGTGTAAGTCCCATCGATTCAACTGCCATCACCGGGTTCGCTTTAGAACTGGATGCATCGGGCGAGTTCGCGACATCGGATCAAGTGGATGGACGTGTAGAAGCAGCCGACTACGCAGAACCGACTCCATCCAACCTAACCACGGCTGTAAGCGATATGGAGTCCGCGTTCACCGATGCCGCCGGACGTGAATCCGACTTCGACGAGTTGGCCGGTGGAAACATCGGCGGTCTGGTCCTGCCTCCGGGGGTCTACAGCTGGAGTACGGACGTCTCAATAAGCGACGACATCGTCCTTCTGGGTGACTCGGATGACACCTGGATTTTCCAGATCGATGGAAATCTCACGACGGCCAGCAACACGAACGTTCTCCTGGCTGGCGACGTCCAGATCGAGAACATCGTCTGGCAAGTTGCTGGTGGCGCTGGTGTGGAGATCGGAACGGATGCACAATTTTCAGGGGTTGTACTGACTCAAACCGGGATCAATGTGCTCACCGGTGCAACGGTGGACGGGTGCCTGTACGCACAGACTGACGTCAATCTGCAGATGGCGACAGTGACAGGCTGCGAGTCTGACCCGATAGTTCCCGATCCAGATGATCCCGATCCAGACGACCCTGACCCAGATGATCCCGAACCGGATGACCCTGACCCAGATGATCCCGAACCGGATGACCCTGACCCAGATGATCCCGAACCGGATGACCCTGACCCAGATGATCCCGAACCGGATGACCCTGACCCAGATGATCCCGAACCGGATGACCCTGACCCAGATGA
>NZ_JBLRWX010000086.1:0-16381 GCF_047921035.1 Natronococcus sp. | reverse complement strand
ACCCGACGCCGTTGAGCCGCTCGTCCTGCAGTTCCGGCGGAAAGCGTTCCGCGCGCCGGGGTGAGTGCGGAGTCCTTATCAGCCGGTCGCCGAAACGCGACGGTATGCTCGAGACCGTCCGCGAGCGCGCCCGCCCGTACTTCGAGGACGCGCCGCCGGCCCACGACTGGCACCACGTCCGACGGGTCGCGGCGCTGGCCGACACCCTCGTCGCGGAACAGGCAGAGCCCGTCGACGAACGGATCGTCCAGCTGGCCGTCACCTTACACGACATCGGTCGCGAGCGGGAGGACCGCGGCGAGATCGACGACCACGCCGTCTGGGGCGCTCGAGAGGGCGGTGCGATCCTCGCGGACGTCGGCGCGAGCGAGGGGACGATCGACCGCGTCCAACACTGCGTCCGCGCCCACCGGTACTCGAACGACGTCGAACCCGAGACGATCGAGGCCGAAATCGTCTGCGACGCGGACAACATAGACGCCCTGGGCGCGGTCGGCATCGCCCGCGCGTTCGCCCACGGCTCGGTCATCGGGAGCCCGCTGTACGATCCCGACGTTCCGCCCGCCGCAGACGAGACGACGGCCGGCCGGTCGCAGTACAACCACTTCTACAAGAAGATCCTCGAGCTTCCCGAACGGATGTACACCGACGCCGGTCGGGCGCTCGCCGCGGAGCGCGCGGCGTTCGTCCGCGAGTACCTCGAGCGCTTCGAGGCCGAGGCGTCGGGTGATGCGTAGTCCATCGACCCGTCGGAACAACGAAGAACTCAGGAAAAGTTCTTTAGATTCGGTCGCCTACAGGTAGTCGCCGAGGTGAGAACGAATGCACGAGAACACGACTGGACGTCCCGGACAGGACCCGTTCGAGGCCCTGGTCGACGTTCTCGCCGCGGCGAACCGGTACGATCTCGCGCTCGGGCTCATCCCGATCGCGTTTACGGTTGCGCTGGTCGCCGCGGGCGCGCTGGGTATCCCGGCGACGTACGCCCTCGCGGTCGCGGCAGTCGTCGGCGGTGCCGTCATCGCCGACGCCTGTTACCTGAACCCGCCGGTCGACCGGGGATCGACGGAGTACTGATCGACGACCGTTTGCAACCCGCCGGAGCTGGAGTCGATCCGGTATCCGAACCGGTTTTCGACGACGCCGAGTCCCGTAGCGACGGCTCTCGAGCCCCGGAACCCTTTTACAACGCACAGCCGTACGCGTTTCCAACGATGGGACTCGGCTCCGATATGTACCGACAGCAGATCCTCGACCACTACAAGAACCCCCGCAACTACGGGGAACTCGAGGATCCGACCTTCACGCACATCGGCGAGAACCCGATGTGTGGCGACGAGATCCGGATGGACGTCAGACTCGAGGACAACGACGAGACGATCGAGTACGTCGCCTTCTCCGGGGACGGCTGCGCGATCAGCCAGGCCTCCGCGAGCATGCTCTCGGGCGAGCTTCAGGGCAAGACCGTCGACGAACTGCTGGAGATGGACCGCGACGACGTCATCGACATGCTCGGCGTCGACATCTCGCCGATGCGGGTCAAGTGTGCGGTGCTCGCCGAGAAGGTCGCCCAGGACGGCGCGGAGATCTACCGGGGCGAACTCGACAAGGAGAAGACCTCGACCGAGGAGTAGCCGAGCCCGATCCCCTTTTTATCGCGCTCGAGTCGGAAATCACGGTGTCGTCCGTCCGAAAGTCGAGAGCGGCGCGTAGCGCCCGAGTCGAGTCCAGCTATCGCTGGACGAGCGAGCGAGGACGAGACGGGAGAAGGGAGGTCGTCGAGAGGCGCGTTATTCGGGCTTCAGTCCGCCGTCCTCGACGCGCATGACGGCTTCACCGTCGGCGAGGTTTGGCGCGTCGACCAGTCGGACGATCCGCTTGTTACCCTTGGACTTGCGGAGGTAGATCCGGAACGTCGACTTGTGGCCGAGGATGTTGCCGCCGATCGGCTGGGTCGGGTCGCCGAAGAACGAGTCGGGGTTCGAGGCGACCTGATTGGTGACGATGACGGCGCAGTTGTAGAGGTTGCCGACCTTGTCGATGTCGTGGAGGTGTTTGTTGAGCTTCTGCTGGCGCTCGGCGAGTTCGCCGCGGCCGACGTACTCGGCGCGGAAGTGGGCGGTCAGCGAGTCGACCGCGAGCAGTCGAACGGGGTACTCCCCTTCCTCGTGATCGCCGGCGAGCTCCTTGGCTTTCTCCGCCAGCAGCATCTGGTGGTTGGAGTTGAACGCCTTCGCGACGTGGATCTTGTCGAGGATGTCCTCGATGAGTTCGTCCATCGTCGCCTCGTCGCCCGGCGTTCCCTCGATCTCGCGGTCCTCGAGCGTGGCCTCGATGACCTCGTCGGGGAGGCCCCGAACCATGTCGTCGATCCGCTCGGGGCGGAACGTGTCCTCGCTGTCGATGAACATCGCGCGGCCGTGGAGGCCGCCGACCTCCTTGGGAAGTTGGACGTTGACGGCCATCTGGTGGGTGACCTGCGATTTACCCGAGCCGAACTCGCCGTACACTTCGGTGATCGACTGGGTCTCGATCCCGCCGCCGAGCAGGTCGTCGACCTCGTCGATGTGCCAGCTCATCTTGCCGATCTCGTTTCGTCGCTCGAGCACCGTGGAGCCGGTCTCGAAGCCGCCGACGTCGGCGGCGTCGCGGGCCGCACGGACGATGTCCGCCGACGTCGACTCGCCGACGTCGGCCGTGTTCGAGAGTTCGGAGGGCGAGGCGACGGCCAGGCTCTGGAAGGAATCGAAGCCGGCCTCGTGGAGTTTGTCTGCGGTTGCCGGTCCGACACCAGGGAGGGATTCTAGGTCTGCGTCTGGCATTACTCACCCGTTGTGGCGGACGCCCCATAAAGCCTCGTTAACAGGAGGGTGAAAGTGAAAGTGCCGGAAGGCGCCGGGATGAATGAGAACATGGAACGAACGTTTACAACTGAAGGCGCGGTCGACGCTGCAGGGACAACTGATCGAGCCGCGGCGGTTCGAGCCCGGTTACGGAGTCGGTTCGTCGACCGGCCAC
This sequence comes from Natronococcus sp., assembly GCF_047921035.1. Classification (NCBI taxonomy): domain Archaea; kingdom Methanobacteriati; phylum Methanobacteriota; class Halobacteria; order Halobacteriales; family Natrialbaceae; genus Natronococcus; species Natronococcus sp. Next base: position 13,363 of record NZ_JBLRWX010000086.1, on the reverse strand, counting down.
TCGAGACGGGAGAGTTCGTCGTCGGCGGCGACGTACAGTTGACCGGGAGCGAGAGCGGGCGTACTCGAGACGGGAGCCCCGAGGTCGACGTGCCAGCGCAGGTCGTAGTCGGTCGCGTCGACGCCGTAGAGCGACCCGGTCGAGTCGCCGACGCAGACGACCTCGCCGGCGACGACGGGGCTCGCTCGGACCGCGCCGTCGAGCGCGATCCCCTTCTTCGAGAACAGCCAGCCCCGAACCTTGCGCCGGCCGAAACGGGTGTCGGTGACGTGGAGGTAGCCGTCGTCGGCGCCGACGAAAGTCGTTCCCTCCTCGGGGAGCACCGTCGCCGACGAGGTGAACGCACCGCGGATCTCGTAGCTGAACCAGGTCTGGCCGGTCTCGGTGTCGAGCGCGAGCAGCGTGCCGTCGTCGTCGGCGACGTAGACGCGGCCGTCGGCGATCGTCGGCGGTGCCGCGACGACCCCGTCGGTCGGCGCGGTCCATGCCTCTTCGACCGCGTCGATCCCGTCCTCGAGACAGCGAACCCGTTCGTCCTCGATGCCGACGTACACTCGAGGGCGGTCGGCGGCGACCGTCGGAGCGCCCGCGATCGGGGAGTCGGTCCCGTGGGTCCAGCCGATCTCGCCCGTCTCCGCCTCGAGCGCCGACAGGCCCGCCGCGTGGCCGGCGTACAGTCGGCCCTCGGCGAACGCGAGGTCGGACTCGAGAGGGGCCGGGAGCTCGGTCCGCCACAGGGAGTCGCCGGTTCCCGGATCTAGCGCGTGGACGGTGCCGGCGTCGGTCGCGGCGTAGACGCCGTCGTACGTGGCGACCGGCGTCGCGTCGATCCCGTCGGTCGACTTGAACACCCACCGGCGACGGCCCGTCTCGCGGTCGAGCGCGTACAGGTTTCCGCGCTCCGTTCCGACAAAGACGGTGTCACGGTCGAGAACCGGCGATCCCGCCGCACCGGCGAGTTCGACCGTCCAGGCCGACTCGAGACGGTCGGGCCCCTCGAGGTCGCGGCGAACGCCCGAGTGCTGTGAGTCCCGTTTGAACTGGTTCCAGTCGGTCACTGGTCGGGCGTACCGATGCCGATCGGATAACTGGTTCGACAGCGGGTTACGGAAAACGGAAGCGGAAGAGGGGGGAGGGGGGGTTGCGACAGGACAGCTGGTGTATGGCGCAGCTGATGTGGCGTCCTGCCGTACTCACCCCTACGGGAGCGGACGGGTTACCGCTGACTCCAAACATATTTGGATCTGCCTCGAGCGCGGCCGGGCCCGGCTCACTCCCAGGGGTGGGTCCCGCCCTCGCTCGGCCACAGCGGGTACCAGTACTCCTTCTCGCGTTCGATCTCGAGTTCGCCGTCCAACGTCGCCTCGAGTTTGAACTCCGCGCTCGAGTCGCGCTCCCGACCGGGGCGGGGCGCGAACGGGTAGTACCGACCTCGACGGAACGAGTAGATCCAGTAGGCCGGCCCCGCCTCGTTCCGGTAGGCGAAGACGGCCGCGAGCAGGCGCGAGCCGTAGCCGTGCTCGATGAACGTGTCCGCGGCGAAGTGGAGGCTCGTGATCAGGTCCTCCGGATCGCTGTCCTCGAGAACGACCCAGTGATACCCGTGGTCGTCAGCCGAGACCGAGAACTCGGTGCCGGTGTCCTCGCGGCCGGCCTCGAGGATCGCCTCGACCTCGTCGACTGCGTCGCGAAAGCTCGTCGAGTCCACGCCCGAGAAACAGAGCGCGCCGACGTCCGCGGACTCGTAGCCCAGATCGGCCTCCATCGTGAGGTAGGCGGTACTCATCCCGAACAGGTCCTCGGGGTCGGCGTCGCGCCTGGCGTCGGACTCGGCACGCGTGCCGAGGATGGATCGAATCCCGTCCAGTAGTCCCATACCCGGAGTGAGGGGTGCGTCCTCTTAGAAGCCCTCCATCTCGCGCTCGAGATCCCGGAGCTGTTCGACCCGGCGCTCGGTCGAGGGATGGGTGCTGAACAGCTTCCCGACGATGCCGGACTTCAACGGGATGATGAAGAAGGCGTTCATCTCGGCCTCCTCGCGCAGATCTTTGTCGGGAACCTTGTCGACCTCGCCGGAGATCTTCATCAGCGCGGAGGCGAGCGCCGACGGCCTGCCGGTGATCGCCGCGGCGCCCCGATCGGCGGCGAACTCGCGGTACCGAGAGAGCGCTCGGATCAGCAGGTAGCTGATGATCCAGACGACGAGCGAAACGAGGATCGCGACCATGATCCCGCCTTGGTTCTTGTTCCGTCCCCCGCCCCCGAAGAAGGCTCCCCAGCGGACGATCATGAAGGCGATCGTCGAAAGGAAGGAGGCGATGGTCATCACCATCATGTCGCGGTTCTTGACGTGGGCGAGTTCGTGGGCGATGACGCCGTCGAGTTCCTCCTGGTTCAGGGTGCGCATCAGTCCCGTCGTCACCGCGACGGCGGCGTTCTTCTGGTTGCGGCCGGTCGCGAAGGCGTTGGGCACCTTCGAGTCGACGACCGCGACCTTCGGTTTCGGGAGGTCGGCCTGCTGGGAGAGCCGTTCGACCGAGCTGTGGAGTTGCGGGTACTCCTCGGCCGACACCGTCTTCGCGCCCATGCTCTTGAGCGTGAGGGTGTCGCTGAAGTAGTACTGTACCAGCGAGAATCCGCCGAACAAGAGGGCGAAGAGCACGACGCCACCCTGCATGTAGGCGGTGAGCACCCCGGCGAAGACGATGTACAGCGCAAACAGCAGAAACATCGTCACGAACATCCGCACGCGGAGCCCCCAGTCCGGCTGCCAATCCATACCCGGAACGAGGGACTCCGGCGAGATAAGTATGGTCAGTGAGAGACGTAGACGTCCCTCACGGGCCGCCGTCCCAACCCCCTCGTTTCGCGTGGAAACCGCTAGACGGATCCGCTGTCGCTCGAGGAGCGTCAGACGTTCGTCTGCCGGATCGTCGGGAACGGTTCGCCGTCCCCGAACTCTTCTCGAGACGCCTCGATCGAGCGGGCCACGTGACGGCGGCCCCGCTGGAACCGCCGAGTATCGTTGCGCTTCCGGAACGATACTACGAAGTCGATAGGGAAGAGTGATCAGTCCAAGAGAGTGATATGAGGGGGTACGGCAGACGACAGGTGCTGAGACGGGCCGGATTCGCCGCGGTCGGCATCACCCTCGCGGCGAGCACCGCGGGTGCCGACGGTGAGCCGACCGCCGGCCGGGGCGTCGGATCGACGACCCGATCCAGCGTGCAGGGCTGGGCGTCCCGCCGCGGAAACCCGGGCAACACGGGGTACGCCCCCGGAGCGAGCGGTCCGGACGATCCGGCCGTCATCGAGTGGAGACACGACGACGCCAACGGTCCCGTCGCGGTCGTCGACGGCGTCGTCTACCAGACGGTCGACGGCGCGGTCTACGCCTTCGACGCGGACAACGGAGCGCGGAACGGCGAGAGCCCCGACGTCGGTGCGGGCGGCGCGCCGACGGTCGCCGACGGCCGGATCTACGTCGGCGGCGAACGGCTGGCCGTCCTCGACGACGATCTCGAGGAGATCGAGTGGACGGTCGGGTTCGAGGGCGACGTCCCCGAGCCGATCGTCGCCGACGGGAGCGTCTTCGTCGTCGTCGACGGGACTCTCTACGCGATCGACGCCGACGGCGGCGACGAACGGTGGCGGTTCGAGTCCGACGACGGAAAGCTGCAGGACCAGCCCGTCACCGTCGCCGACGGCGCCGTTTTCGCGACCGACGGCCGAACCCTGTACGCCCTCGAGACCGACGACGGGACCGAACGGTGGGCGAACGACGACGGCGGGTACCGCAGGCAGGTCGTCGTCGCGACCGACGACGCCGTCTCGGTGCAGGCCGGCGGCCTCGACGAGATCGCCGTCTACGAGACCGGAAGCGGCGACCTCCGCTGGGTCGGCGAGGGGTACGCCTCGGCGCTCGCGACCGACGATCGCGTCTACGCGTTGACCGGGGCCGACATCGTCGGCTACGACCGCGAGAGCGGCGACGAGCGGTGGCGGCCCGGGCTCGAGTCGGCGACGTACGGCCCACCGATCGCCGACGGCGAGAAGCTGTACGTCGGTATCGAGAGTTCGAACAACGGCACCGGGATCGTCGCGTTCGATCTCGAGGACGGCACCCTCGAGTGGTCGATCGAAACCGACGCCCAGCCGACCGATCTCGCGATCGCCGATAACACCCTCTTCGCCGTCGCCGACGGGCTGCTCGCGATCCGGGCCGAGTCGGCGTTCGACGACGTCGACGCCAACGAAACCGACGGCGACAACGTCACCCAGCCCGAGAACGGAAACGACACGTTCGAGGCCCAGGATCCCGACGTCGGCGACGATTCCGACGACAACGAAACCGACGACGACGAGACCGAAGCCGCCGACGAGGTCCTCGGGGACGACGACGGCGGGGACGAGGGGATGCCCGGCTTCACGACGGGCGCGGGGATCGCCGGCGGCGCCGTCGCGCTCGAGTGGCTCCGACGGAACGCGACCGACCGATCGACCGACTCGGAGTGAGCACTGTCGGACGGGTGCGCGCTCGAGCGTGATCGCCCGAGTGACGCGCGGAGAGCGGGCCGTTTAACACTGCCACTCCCCAACCGGAGACAATGAGTGAGTCGCGTACGTTCTGTCCCCGGTGTGGGGATCCGGTACCCGACCGATCGGCGAGCGACGCGGACGCGGACCCGCTCCGACCCGGGACCGAGGTCGAACTCTGCGATAGCTGTTACTTCGACGACTTCGACTTCATCGACGCGCCGGATCGGATCGACGTGCAGGTCTGTGCCCGCTGTGGCGCCGTCCACCGGGGGAACCGGTGGGTCGACGTCGGCGCGCAGGACTACACCGACATCGCTATCGAGGAGGTAAGCGAGGCGCTGGCGGTCCACGTCGACGTCGAGGACGTCGCCTGGCAGGTCGAACCCGAGCAGGTCGGCGAGAACACGATCCGAATGCACGCCTACTTCACGGGCGTCGTCCGCGACACGCCCGTTGAGGAGCAGGTGATGGTGCCGGTGAAGATCGCCCGCCAGACCTGTACTCGGTGTGGCCGGATCGCCGGCGACTACTACGCCAGCATCGTCCAGATCCGGGCCGAGGATCGAGCGCCGACGAGCGAGGAGGTAGAGCGCGCAAGGGAGATCGCGAACCAGGTCGTCGCCGACATGGAGGCGACGGGCGACCGCAACGCCTTCGTCACCGAGACGAGCGAGACCGACGACGGACTCGACATCAAGGTCTCGACCAACAAGATCGGCAAGAAGATCTCGAACAAGATGGTCGAGGAGTTCGGCGGAACGGTCAACGACGCCGAGACGCTCGTCACCGAGGACGAGGACGGCAACGAAGTGTATCGAGTAACGTTCGCCGTCCGGCTCCCGCCGTACACCCCCGGCGACGTCATCGACCTCTCGGACGACGACGGCGGCCCCGTCCTCGTTCGCAGCGCCCGGGGTAACCTCAAGGGAACCCGCGTGACCACGGGCGAGCGCTACGAGGCGAGCTACGAGGAGGGGAACTCGCCGGAGGCCCGCAAACTCGGCGAACTCGAGGACGCCGTCGAGACGACCGTCGTCACCGTCGAGGACGAGAACGCCGTCCAGGTGCTCGACCCCGAGACGTTCCAGGCCAAGACGGTCGCACGACCGGACTATTTCGATCCCGACGCGCAGACGGTACCCGTCCTGAAGAGCCGCGAGGGGGTCCACGTCCTGCCCGATCCCGACCCCGACACCGGCGACGAGGACGACGACGGCCACTACGACCCCTACGAGGACGATGCCTGACGACTCGCAGCGCGACCCGGACGTGACAGCGCTCGAGCGCGCCGACGCGCCGCTGGCGGCCGTCGTCGAGAGGGCACGGACGGAGACGGCCATCGAGTCGCTTCGCGCCGAGGAGGTCTACGACGACTCGCGGCGCGTCCAGGAGGTCAGCGGTGTGGTTCGCGATCACGGCGAGCGCGCCGACGACGCGCTCGAGGCGGACTGGGCTGCGAGCGAACTGACGTCTTCGGAGGGCGACGCAACTCGCGAGGACGAGCCCAAGCGGATCGCGCTCCCGGTCACCGAGCCGCCGACCGAAACGCGCGTCCTCGAGGTCGTCCGCCAGCTCGAGCCCGAACCCCGGAGTCGGGACCTCGAGGACCTGCTGGCCGAGCGAGGGTGGAGCGAGGCCGACCTCGAGGCCGCGCCCGGTTCGTGGGCCGTGATCGGCTCCGTCGTGCTCGTGACGATTCCAGAGCACTGTCCGGACGAGACCGAACTGGCGGAGGCCCTGCTCGAACTCCACGGCGAGGCCGACAGCGTGCTGGCCGACGAGGGGATCGCAAACGACGGGACGGCGGGCACCTATCGCGAGCCCCGAACGCGGCTGCTCGCGGGTGAGAGCGACACCGAGACGATCCACACCGAACACGGCACCCAGTATGGGCTCGACCCCGCGAAGGTGATGTTCTCGCCGGGAAACCAGGCCGAGCGAGCCCGGATGGGCGAAGTTGTCGACTCCGACGAGCGGGTGTTCGACATGTTCGCCGGGATCGGCTACTTCACGCTCCCGATGGCCCGTTCGGGTGTGCGAGTGACTGCGACCGAGCTGAACCCGACCGCGTTTCGCTATCTGCTCGAGAACGCCGTCCTCAACGACGTCGCAGACCGGGTCGACGCCTACATGACCGACTGTCGGGACGTCGCGAGCGAACTCGAGGTCGACAGAGTGGTGATGGGCTACTACGGCTGCGCCGACGGTGCGGAGGACGACCCCGAGGACGCCCGCCCCGCCAGAACCGACGAGGCCCACGAGTTCCTCCCAGCCGCCCTCGAGGCCCTCGTCCCCGGCGGGATCGTCCACTACCACGAGGCGACCCCCGAGTCGCGGCTGTGGGAGCGCCCGGTCGAACGGCTCGAGGCGGCCGCCGAGCGGGCAGGGAGAGAGCTCGAGATCCTGGAAAAGCGACGAGTCAAGAGCCACAGCGCGGGCGTCGCCCACGTCGTCGTCGACGCGCGGTTCGGCGACGACGCGTGAGTCGACGCGACTCGAGGAGTGAGCCGGGCGTGACATTCTTACTGTCGGGCTGACTGCGCATACATATGGACCGAAACCAGCTCATCGCCCTGCTGTTCGTCGTGCTCATGGTGACCTCGATGGTCGCCTGGGGTGCGACGGCGGCGCTCTGACGTCCGCGCGCGACTGTCGTTCCGGATTCCACGGTTCTATCGAATCCAGTCCGAGCAGTTTCTCTCGTGGTCAGCATAGGTCATGCAGGTAACGGAAGGGCGATCAATCCCTCCGATAGCTGTCAAAAACCGCCTACTGAATATAGAGGGTGAATATCGCAAGGAGGCTTTAGCAGTCAATCGGGAACTCCCAAAAGAGGTTTTCTTGCCGAGATCCTTTCCAATCCATCCGCTGCAGGATCTTTTCCGACTGATCACAGAACGTGTCTTTTGACATATTCTGCTCGTCACTATCCCGGCGCGTCAAGAGATACAGTGGAAAGTTTGGTGGTTCAATCGTAAACTCATTCGGTGTCCCTGCGAGCTCCTGTTGTGTTCGCTCTAGTAATACTGCAGCACCTTGGTCGAATAACAAGATGCTTGAGATCTCTTCATATTGTCCGAGAGCGATGCGGACAGATTTCTCCCCAGCATCGGGTACGCCACTGTTGGGCGCGCCTGGGATGTTCACCCGAGTCGGGTACGCGATTTCACCGTCTTTAACGTAATCCAGGATTCTTTCTGCGGATTTTTGTAACCAGTGAGAGTCACCGTTTCTGGCTTTATCTCGAATCTCACAGAAACACGTCCATGTTGTACTGACGGCGATCTCGGAGAACACCGTATCCGCATATTCCTCATTACAAGCGGCTAGCCCGATCAAGGCTGAAGAATCCGCGAGAATCGGCTGAACTGTCATCCGATCACGTGGTAAACTCTTCGGGATCTAACGACTCATACTCACGTGACTGCATATTGGATCGGATGCTTTCGAATGCCGCGTCAACAGCCTCGGCATCTGGGTCAGCAGACTCTTCAGCGCCAACCGTAATTGACTGCTCCGGCACCGCAGGAACCAATCCTGCGTCTTCGCAACTTTTCCTGAGCGCTTGTAGCTCGTCAGTGTAGTTCTTTTCTAACGAATCCAAATCACTAACGGCCCCACCGATCAGATCACGTCTACTGGGACCGCTCGCAGTTTTTTCCGAAATACCGAGCGAGACGTACTTCCACGCATGCGAATAATAGAACTTGAGTAATCGGCTGAATTTTTGAAACTGTTTCCGGGATAGGTCAGTCTCTTGGTTCTCCAGATTGTTGATAACCTGCCGGAGGAGGCCTGTATACGCCGTGAGTGCGTTCTCTTCATCACCCTCAATATGACTGTTTAGGAGAATCTGGTGATCCAAATCCCGCAGTTCTTCTTCAATAGTGTCCAGACACTCAGTAGAGTTCTCGTTGAACTCCCTGGTATTCATGTATAGTATTGTATCCAGAGACTTCTGCAATACCGCCGAGGCAACGTAGAGATCCCGATATTCTTCAGGGGCGTAGCCGGTGTAGAACTCACGTAGATAGGATTTCGTTTCCTCTTGGAGGATATTCGTGAGCTCTATGTCGCTCTTGAAAAAGTATGCATACTCCTCTGGAGAGGGATAGTCCCAAGAATTCCCAATGCTCGGCTCGCCAGGTGAAGGTAGGTCAGCAAGCGCCCGTGGTTCGACAGAATCGACGGCGACGTCGTTCTGACCACCACTGAGACTGGCACCATATTTGTACCAGCTGTATGTGATTGGGAGATCGAATTTGTTGACGGCTAAGTAGAGCAGCTTGTTCAGCTTGATAGAGGTGAGATTAGCGATGTCTGCGTCCTCGTCATGGATCGCCACACCAAGACCATCCATGATATCAATGAGGATCTGATTCTGCTCCCAAGGCGAAGTCATACTGATCGTTGTATACTACTTATAGAGCCTCTTTCTTAAAACTACGCTTCTTCGACGGTCTTTGTGACATGGTTCTATAATTGATTCCTTTGTGTTGATCTGCTGAATGTGCGCCCTGTATTCAGCATGGCTCTCCAAACACATTCATTAGCTGATGGAAGTGATCGCGTTAGGTACGCACGCTCTACGTAACGACTTGATCACTCCCGCGAAGAGAATGTGATTGCTACCTATCCGTCCGTATCCCAGACGTCGGCCAGCGGACTCGAGCCCGACGAGCGCCGCGAGCGCGAGCCGGAACCGCCACGACCGCTCCTCGAGCGACCGCTCGAGGTCCGCCCCGAACCGCCCCGAGAGCGACCGCCCGAACTCGAGCCGTCGACGGCCGCGCTCGGCTCGAACGCCGGCAGCGCCGGGCGCTCCATCCGATCGACCTGTGCCGCGAACCAGTCGGGCATGTCCGAGCGGGCGCGGTCGAACACGTCGAGCAGGCTCGAGTCGGCGAGGTAGGTCGCGCCGTAGTCGTCGGGCGCGCGGACGACCCGCCCGCAGGCCTGGATGATCGTCCGCAGGGCGGTCCGGTAGTACCACGCCCACTGGCCCTCCTCGAGGCGGTGGGCGACCCTCGAGTCGCCGGTGTTGAGAAACGGCGCCTTGCAGAGCACCTGCCAGCGACAGAGGTCACCTTTGAGGTCCAGCGCCTCCTCCATCTTCACCGAGAGGAAGACGTCGGGGTCGTCGCTGGCCTTCCACTCCTCGAGGGCGGCGTCACGGCTGTCCCGGTCGTGGACCCGGATCCGGTCGCCGACGCCGAAATCCCGGAGCAGGTCGGCCAGCCGCTCCTGGATGTCGTAGGAGTGGGCGTGGATCAGTCCTTTCTCGTCTGGGTGTTCCTGCATGACTCGAACGATCGTGCGGGCGAGCTTCGGCGTCGTCTCCGAGCGGTGCTCGTAGGTCATCTTGCCCTGCGTAACGTCGTACAGCGGGCGATGCTCGACGGGGAAGGTGTGCTCGACGTCGACCAGGGCGACGTCGGCGGGATCGAGTCCGACCTGCCGACAGAACGCCGCCTTGTTCAGGATGGTCGCCGACAGCAGCGCGAACTTGTTGCCCCGGTCCCAGACGGTGTGGCGGAGGTAGCGCGCGGGATCCATGGGCTTGATCGTCAGCGGGCCGCCGAGCTTCTCGCCGTCCCCCTCGGAATCACCACCGTCGCCGTCGCTTCCACTGGAGCGCGGTTCGGACTGGTCGACCAGCCACGTCGTCGGACTCTCCGGATCCCGGTAGTCGGAGACGAACCAGTCGAGTTCGCCGATCAGCTCCTGGAGGCGGTCGCGCTGGCGGACCTCTCGTGGAGTGAGCGACTCCTGGGCGAGCAGTTCGTCCTTCCGACGGGTACAGATCTGCTCGAGGTTCTCGGCGTACCGTACGGCCCGATCCAGACCGTCGACCTCGGGCACCCGAAGCTCGTCCCAGAACGGTACCGTTCGCGGCCCGAGCTGGATCGTCGCGTACATCTCGGCCCACTCCGCCAGCCCGTGAGCCTCGTCGATCACGACGACGTCGCGCGTGCGAAACACCTCGCTGCCGGCGGTCTGCATGAAGTACGCGAGCGTCATCGCCGCGATAGAGCGGTTCGAGGCGATCGCCCGGTCGGAGAAGTACGGACAGCGGTGTTTGACCGAGCAGTCGTACCCCCGCTCGCGGACGCAGGGAGCCTGGTTGACCGGCGTGTCGCGTTCGTCGGGCAGGATGCAGGTGTAGTTCGACTTCCCCCGGATCACGTTCAGATCGGCCAGCAGGTCGTCGGCCGCGACGTCGTCGAGTTGGGAGACCTGCGGCGTCGTGTAGTAGGCCCCGGCGGCCTCGCTGGGCTCGGCCTCGTCGACGGTCCGCGCGCAGCCGGCGACCGCGCGTGCGAGCAGGGACTTCCCACTGCCCGTCGGCGCGCGCACCAACACGACGTCGTTGTCGGCCGCGAACGCGTCGCGAACGTCGCGGAGGGCTTGCTCCTGGGCCCCGCGGTAGCTCGGCGCGGGGAAGGCCTCGAAGATCCGCTCGGGGTTCACCGTTCGATCCACGGGGCGGTCGCGTCCTAAAGGCTACGGACCGTCACGTCCCGTGCGACCGCCGCCGTCCGTTCCGCTGGCCGAAACTCGAGAAGGCCCTGCCTATCGGGGCGTAGGCGGCCGATACGGTCCGGGTAGCGGGTCGATTACGAATACGGTTCCCGCCCTTGGCTTCGAGTGCGGAAGGGTCGCTCAGCGGTAGAGCACCGCGGCGCCGTCAGGCCCGCGGCGGCCATCGTGCCTCGTGGCGTTCAAATCCCACCCCTTCCGCTCGCGGCGCCGGCTCGAACGCGATCGCGGCCGTGCTTTCGGTGGTGTGTCACACGCTCGCGCCCTCCGCCCGTTCTTCCGGCGCCGCTTCAAACCGATCCGAGTCGCGACGTCTCCTCGTCGACCTGCTCCAGCCGTGCGACGTCCGCGTCCGTCGGTTCGTCCGGCAGCGCCGCGATACAGGGGTAACACAGCAGGTGGTCCGAGCCGTTCTCGAACTCCAGGGTCATCGCGGAGCCCCGGCTGCCGTCGTCCTCGCCGAACGTCCAGAGGTTGGCGATGCCGCCGGCGACCGTCACCGTTCGGCCGCAGCCGTCGCAGGTGTCCCGCGCCATACCCGAGTATCCGTCTCGAGCCGTGAAAGTCGTTCCCCCGCGCCACAGCGGTTATGACCGCGCCCGCGGTACCGACGCCCATGGAGGTGAACTGTCAGGGATGTGCAGGGTGCTGTCTCGACTGGCGGCCGCTGCTCGAGGCCGACGGGGAATCGGGGGGACGGCAGCGTACCCGTTCGGTGCCCCGTGACGACGACGGCGGAAACGAGCAGGCGTTCTCCGAGCGCGTGCCGCTGGGCGGCAGTTACAACTTCGTCGCGCTGACCCGCGACGAGGTTCGGACGTTCCTCGAGCGGGGCATGGCCGCGGCGCTGACCCCGCGGTTCTGGACGGTCGAGGACGAACGCGAGGGCGTCGAGGTCGGCGACCGTCACGTCGCTGCCGTCGCCGGCCGTCCGGTCTTCTTCGTCGGCCTGCGAAAACCGCCGAAACCCGCCGCCCCCTTCGATCGGGAGGAGGCGACGTGGCTGCCGGCCTGCGTCTTCCTCGACCCGACGACGCTGCAGTGTCGGATCCACGGGAGCGACCGGTTCCCCGACGAGTGTGGAACCTACCCGGAACAGACACTCGCGCTGGGTGCCGAGACCGAGTGCGAGCGCGTCGAGGCCCGGTTCGGCGGGGACCGGCTGCTCGAGCGCGACCACGACGAGCCCGACGGGCTGCTGTTCGGCCCGCAGGCGCTGGGCGCGAAGCTGTTCTGTCATCCCTGCCCCGACGAACTCGAGGGACTGCTCGACAGACTCGAGCGGGGCGAGCCGTCGCCGACCGACCGAGCCGAGTGTATCGCCGTCGCCGCGGCCTCGAGTCCGGGCACCGTCGCCGTCTCGGAGCCCCACTACGAGCGGGCGCTCGAGCGCCTCGAGAGCGATGAGCCGGACGGCGACGCGTGGATCGGGCCCGCGATCGAGGAGTGGTACCGGACTCGGCCCGGCGAGGCGGTTCCCGATCCCGAACTCGCGGCGGAGATCGAGGATCGGCGCGGCGCTCCCGAAACCCCCGGCTGGGACTAACTCGAGGAGAGAGCCGCTGCAACGCGACCCGTTAAGGACCGATCCTCCGTACCCATCGTATGAACGTACTCGTGACGGGTGCGACCGGCTTCGTCGGCAGTCGCCTCGTCGCCGCGCTACGAGCGATGACCGACCACGACGTGACGGTGCTCGTCCGGGACGCCGACGACTACGACCCGCCCGACGACGGGATTACCGTCGCGGAGGGGGACGTCCTCGAGGAGGGCAGCTTCGAGGACGCCCTCGAGGGAATCGACGTCGCGTACTACCTGATCCACACGATGGGGGGTGGCGACGAGGACCTGATCGCACAGGACCGACGCGCCGCACGAAACTTCGAACGGGCGGCGACCGACGCCGACGTCGCGCGGATCGTCTACCTCAGCGGGCTGGGCAACGAGGACGAACGGCTCTCGGAACACCTGGCCTCGCGCCGGCTCGTCGAGTCCGAACTGCAGGCCGGCAGCGCCGAGGTGACGGTGCTGCGGGCGGCGATCATCATCGGCGGTGAGAGCGCGAGCTTCCGGATCGTCCGCCAGCTCGCGAAACGGCTTCCGGTGATGGTGACCCCGCAGTGGGTCCACGTCGAGTGCCAGCCGATCGCCATCGACGACGTGATCGCGTACCTGCTCGCGGTCCTCGAGCGATCCGAGACCACGGGCGAGACCTACGAGATGAGCAACATCATCGCTGCCTTCCGTCCGGAACTGGGCGACCGCATCATGCTCCTGGCCCACT